>DATLZJ010000454.1:0-4872 GCA_035574055.1 Caldilineaceae bacterium | reverse complement strand
CCAAGCGCAGCCGGCGCAGAGTGAAGCCGCCGGCGAACGGATCACCATCAAGCTGGCCGAAAATCCCTGGTCGGCCTCGGCGCTCAACGTCGCCGTCGCCAAAATCCTGCTGGAGGAAGAGCTAGGCTACCCGGTCGAGATCGTGACCATCGGCGAGAGCGCCCAATGGCCGGCCATCGCGGCAGGCGATCTCCATGCCAGTCTGGAGGTCTGGCCGTCGGGCCATGCCGATAACGTGGCCGAGTATATCGAAAACCAGGGCGTGGTCGAAAACGGCGGCCCCCTGGGACCCATCGGCAAGATCGGCTGGTACATCCCCTCCTACCTGCTGGAGGAGCACCCCGAGCTGGCTACCTGGGAAGGGCTGCAAGACCCGGAAAACGCTGCGCTCTTCGCCACAGCCGAGACGGGCGACAAGGGGCAGTTTCTGACCGGCGACCCAAGCTGGACCCAGTACGAGGACGACATCATCCGCAACCTGGGGCTGAACTTCGAGATCGTGACCGCCGGCTCGGAAGAGGCGATCTTGGCCGCGCTCGACGCTGCCTACAGCCGCCAAGAGCCGCTGCTCTTCTACTTCTGGACGCCCCACTCGGTCCACGCCAAGTATGACCTGACCGAGGTGGCGCTGCCGCCCTATAGTGATGAATGCTACGCCCAAGCCGAAGCGGGCGGCGTCGCCTGTGACTACCCGGCGGATGAGCTGTTCAAAATCTTCTGGGCCGGCCTGCAAGAAGCGGCGCCCGACGCCTATACCCTACTCAAGAATATGAACTACTCCACCGAAGACCAGATCCAGATGATCGCGGCGGTGGAGCTGGAGGGGAAAAGCGTAGAGGAAGCGGCGCGCGAATGGCTGGCCGACAACGAGGAGACCTGGCGCGCCTGGCTGCCCCAGGAATAGGCCCCGTTCAGGCCGGCTCTTGGCTCGGCGCTTACTGAGCAGCGCCCAATGAGCAATGCTCAATGAGCAACGGAGGCAACCGTTTGGCTGCCTCCGTTGCTCGTACCCTGTTCATGCACCGGTCCGGTTGTGGTCTGTCCAAATAAACAACCGTCCGGCATAATTGCTGGCAAGCCGTCTCCTCGGCGGCGCTCCTCGCGCGTGAAGCGTCATCCCCCTGGCAGCTTGCGAAGCGTTACCCTAATCTACCACGACCGGCGCAGCGACGACCTGTCGCTTCCCTGTCACTTCCCGACCGGCTTCCAGACGACCGGCGGCCGATTGCCCTGCGCGGCTCAACCGCCAATCTTCCAGCCGTGCCGGGGACCAGAGCCGGCGCTGCAACAGACATATAGCCCATCGTCTTTGGCCTCGAAGCGAAGCGGCGCGCCGTCCGCCATGCAGACGCCAAGCGAGGCCTTGGGGTAGGCCAGCGCCACTTGCGCCAGGGCCAACTGAGCCAACATGCTCTGGTACCGGCTCGCCGTCGCCGGCTCATCCTCCTCAAAGGCAAGGCGCGCCATTTTGGCGATCACGCGCCGGGCAGCCGACCGGATTTTCTTTTCCGCCGGCTGCTCTTCTCCCTCATTCACAACCGGATCGTTCACAGCCGGATCACTCACAGGCAGATAATTCGCAGTCGGTTTGTCAGCGATCATGGGAAACCGTCCAATCTTTGGCCCAAGCCTGGGTAATTCGATCCAGCACAATCGCCAGGATCACAATTGCCATTCCTGCTTCCACCCCGCGGCCTAGCTCACTCTTCGCCAGCCCGGTCACAGCCTCAAAGCCCAGCGCGCCGCCGCCCACCAGGCCGGCAATGATCACCATCGCCAGCACCATCATCACCGTCTGGTTGACGCCCAGCATGATCGCGGGCATCGCCAGCGGCGCTTGCACCTTGACCAGTCGCTGCCATTCGGTCGAGCCATAGGCGTCGGCGGCCTCCAGCGTCTCCTTGGGGACATGGCGCAATCCCAGGTCCGTCAACCGGATCATAGGCGCCACCGCGTACAGCACCGAGGCGATCACCCCCGGCACCCGCCCCACATTGAAGAGCATGATCACCGGCACTAAGTAGACAAAGACCGGGATAGTCTGAAGAAAGTCTAGCACCGGCTGCATGACCGCCCGCGCCCGGTCATCCCGCGCCGCCCACACACCCAACGGCAACCCTAGCGCCAGGGCCACGGCCACCGCCACCAAGACCTGGCTCAACGTGTCCATCGTCTCGTCCCACAGCCCCAACAGCCCGCAGAAAAAGAGAGCCGCCGGACAAAAGAGGCCGAGCCGCCAGCCCGACGCAAAGTAGCCCAGTAGCCCCGCGCCCAGCACCATGACCGGCCACGGCGTCCAGACCTGGAGCAACCGGCGCAGGGGGTTGAGCAAGTAGATGATGAGGAAATCGCTCAACGGGCCTGCGCCGATGGGCAGGTCGCCGATCTGGTAGAGATGATCGCGCATCCAGCGCACCGCCCCATCTACGGGCTGCTCCAGCGAGAGGGTCAGCGCCTCCGGCCAAGGGGTCAGGTCGCGCACCGTGGCATGGACCACCCACAGGGCAGCCACGACCAGCGCCGCCGCCATCCAATAGCCATAGGGGCTGGCGTAGGGGGTCCAGAGCCGGAAAGCGCCGGCTGCCGGGCGCGCCGCAGCAACCTTCCCCTCCAACACCTGCCGTTGCTCACGGCCAAAGCCGTAGCTGATGCGGTCGAGCAGCACAGCCAGAAAGACAATCGCCAGCCCAGCCTCCAGCGCCTGGCCCACCCGCAGCCGCTGCAAGGCGACCAGCACCTCGCGGCCCAGCCCGCCGCCGCCGATCAGGGCCGCAATGACAACCATGCCCAGGGCCATCATGATGGTCTGGTTGACGCCGGCCAGCACCGCGGGCAGCGCCAGGGGAAGCTGCACCTTGAAGAGCGTCTGCCGCGCGGTCGAGCCAAAGGCTGCCGCCGCCTCAACCGCCGCCGGGGAAACGCTGCGGATGCCGTTGGCGGTCAAGCGGATGGCCGGGGGCAGCGCATAGATGACTGTCGCCACCACACTGGGCACGCGCGCCACCCCAAAGAAGAGCAGCACCGGGATCAGATAGACAAAGGCCGGCATGGTCTGCATCCCGTCGAGCATAGGGCGCAGCGCAGCGTAGAGCGGCGCATGGCGTGCAGCCAGGATGCCGAGCGGAATACCGATGGCTAAGGCGATAACCACCGACGCAGCCATCAAGGCGAGCGTCTGCATACTCTCCTGCCACAATCCGACCATGCCCATATAGAGCAGCGCAACTAGGGCAAAGAGGGCCGTTCGCCACCCTCCGGCCCGCAGAGCAATCAGGGCTGCCGCTGCACATAGGATCGGCCAGGGTACGGCCAGGAGCAGATTCTCGAAGGCGCGCAGCAGCGTGTCAACGCCGTCGCTGAGCGGATTGAAGAAGTAGGTAAAGAGCGGATGCGTGCTGCGGTTGCCGATCACCCAGGACTCGAAGCCGTCTATCGGCTCACGCAGTCCCAAGTTCCATGCTTCGGGAAAAGCGCCGATCTCCAGCGCCAGGGCCACGCCCCACACCAGCGCCAAAAGCAAGCCCGCCGCGGCATAGCGCGGCCAGCGCACGGCGCGCGCGGAAGCCCTTGCCAGGGGCTGCGCCAGGGCCGTCATGCGCCTGGCCTCCCCGGTTGCCCGTTGGGAGCGGCATGGGCCGCCTGGCGGCCATTGGCGCTGAGGGCCAGCATGACGGCGGTGCGATCAATACAGCCCACCAGCTCGTGCTGCTCGTCCACCACCGGCAAGACAGACTCGGTTTGGGCCAACACCGGGATCAGGTCGTCCAGCTTGGCCGAGGCCGGCACCGGCGGATAGCCCACCACCTCGCCCGCGACCGGGCGCATGATGGCGCGCGCCGTCAAGACCTTGGCCTTGGGCACATCTTTGACAAACTCGGCCACATACTCATTGGCGGGATAGAGCACCACTCGTTCAGGCGTGTCCACCTGGACAAACTCGCCGTCCTTCATGATCGCGATGCGGTCGCCCAGCCGGATCGCCTCGGCAAAGTCATGGGTAATAAAGACCAAGCTCTTCTGGATGCGCTCTTCCAGCCGGCACAGCTCGTCCTGCATCTCCCGGCGGATGAGCGGGTCCAGCGCGCTGAACGGCTCGTCAAAGAGCAGGATTTCCGGGTCCACGGCCAGGGCGCGCGCCAGGCCCACCCGCTGCTGCATCCCACCGCTGAGCTGGCCTGGGTAGTGGTTTTCCCAGCCGGTGAGATTGACCAGGGCCAGCACCTCGCGCGCCCGCTCATGGCGCTGGCGCTTGGGCACGCCCTGAATCTCCAGCCCGTAAGCCACATTATCCAGGACGCGGCGGTGGGGAAAGAGGCCGTAGTGCTGAAAGACCATGCTCATCTTACGACGGCGAAGCTCGCGGAGCCGGCGGGCATCCATGCTGCCGACCTCTGCGCCGTCCACCCAGATTTGGCCCTGGGTCGGCTCGATGAGCCGTGGTAGACAACGGAGCAAGGTAGATTTGCCGCTGCCGGAAAGCCCCATGACGACAAAGGTCTCACCGGCGCGCAGCTCAAACGAAACATTGCGGACGGCGACCACATGGCCCGTCTCGGCCAGTATCCGCTCCTTAGAGCGGCCTGCCTCCAACGCAGCTACAATCCGGTGTGGCCTGGGGCCAAACACCTTCCAAACGTTGCGGCAGGATAGGACAATCCTGGCGCCCTCCTGGGCCATCTGGGCTGCTTCCTTGGTCGCGCCGGCCGGTCCGGCGAACACTGTCGAGCTGGGCTTCGCTCTGCCGTGGGCATTCAAAAACCAGAGTTATACTTTAACCGAGAGCCACCGCAAATGCAAGCCAACCCCGGCGGGCGCGGCAGCCGCCGGCAGAGGCAGGCTTGGGCCGGGGTAGGGATTACCCTACCCCCGCGG
>DATLZJ010000453.1:0-3678 GCA_035574055.1 Caldilineaceae bacterium | reverse complement strand
GTGTGGACCAGCGCGCCGTTGTTGCAGTAGAGCCAGGAGGCCCACGGGCGTTGGGCGCGATTGACCAGGAAGCCCCACTGGGTCGTGCGGTCGCCCTCCTTCTTGGTCAGCGCCTGGGCGGTTTCCAGGAACTTCTCAAAGGTCCAGCTTGTATCTTCCCAGTCGGCGGGCGGCAGCTCCAGCCCGGCGGCCTCGAAGAGGTCAAGGTTGTAGAAGAGATTTTGGTTGCCGTAGTCGCGCGGCAGCGCATAGGTCTTGCCATCCCACTGGTAGAGCCTGACGGCATCGGGCCGGAAGTCGTCCATGTCATAGTTGTCGCGGGCGATGTAGTCGTCCAGCACCAGATGCATATTCTTCTCGGCGACGGTGATGATGGGCGTCACCTCTTGGAGGTAGCGATAGATGTCGGCGGGGGTGCCGGCGGCATACAGGGTCTGAATCTTGACCGTGTACTCCTGGGGCACCGTCTGGTGGTCAATCCTCACATTCGGATGGGTCTCCATAAACTCCTGCGCCCAGGCATCGCGTACCGCAATATGACCATCGTTGATGGTGTCCACAATAAAGGTCAGGGTGATTTGTTCCGTGGCGGGCTGGGCTTGGCCGCCCTCGGCGGCAGGAGCAGCGGGGCCGGTAGCAGGCGCACAGGCAGCCAGCCCGGCCATGCCGGCAGCGGCCAGCGCTGCGCCGCGCAGGAAGTCGCGGCGGTTGAGGGAGCGTCGCATGGACATAGCGTGGTTCCTTTCGTCAGTCAACAGTCAATGTGGGTCATGAGGGGTCGGCAAGGTAGCCTAGACAACATGGTATAGACAAAGTAGCGTTGACAAAACAACTTGGCGGCATGGATGGGCGCAGCGAAGCGGGCCTGTGCGCCGGCTCATTATGCTTGGCTCTTATTGCTTGACGCCGGTGAAGACAATGCCCTGCATGAAGTAGCGTTGGGCCGAGAAGAAGAGGACCAGCACGGGCAGCATGGTCAGCAGCGACGCCGCCATGAGCAGGTGCCAACTGGTGCTGGCCTCGCCCTGGAACATGCGCAGCCCCAAGGCTAGGGTGAACTTATCGGGGCTGTGGAGATAGATCAGGGGCATCAGGAACTCGTTCCAGGTGCCGTTGAAGACAAAGATGACGACAATGATCACCGCCGGCTTTGCCAGGGGGAGGATGATCCGCCAGAAGACGCCCCAGTTGGAGCAGCCGTCAATGCGCGCAGCGTCGTCGAGGTCGCGCGGCAGGGTGAGCAGGTATTGGCGCACCAAAAAGGTGAGCCAGGGGCCGCCAAAGAAGTTGGGCAGGATGAGCGGCCAGTAGGTGTTGATCCAGCCGAAGTTCTTGAAGAGGATAAACTGGGGGATCAGGGTGACATGGGGCGGCAGCATCATGGTGGAGAGCATGACCAGGAACATGAAGTCTCGGCCCCACCAGCGTAGCCGGGCAAAGGCAAAGGCCACCAGCATGATCGAGATGACCTTGCCGACGATGCTCAGGCCGGTGATCAAGCTGGTGTTCCACAGGTAGCGGAAGAAGGGAATGGCCGTCACCGCGTCGGCGTAGTTTTCCCAACGGATCTCGCTGGGAATCCACTTGGGCGGGAAGATAAAGACTTCGCCCGGCGACTTGAGCGAGGTGGAGAGCGTCCAGGCCAGCGGGATCAGCATGAGCACAACGCCGCTCATCAGCAGCAGATGGACGATGGTGTGGCTGACGGCGCGCCGCTGGGCAAAGGTCAGCCCGGCAGGGCGCTGTGACTTAGAATAGACCGGGGTAGAGGTTGCGGCCATCGGCGCTAAGCCTTTCGATCTTCGCCCTCGTAATAGACCCACAGGTCCGACAAGCGGAAGAGAAGCAGGGTCAACACGAGGATATAGAAAAACAGCAGCCATGCCAGCGCGCTGGCATAGCCCATGCGGAAATATTCAAAGGCGTTGCGATAGAGGTAGAGCAGCAGGAACAGAGTGGCGTTGTTGGGGCCGCCATCGGTCATGATAAAGGCCTGGGTAAAGACCTGGAGGGCGGCGATGAGGCCGGTGACCAACTGGAAGAAGAGAACAGGCGTCATCATGGGCAAGGTGACATACCAGAAGCGGCCCCAGCCCGTGGCGCCGTCTACTTGGGCCGCCTCATAGAGGTCGGTGGGGATGCCCTGCAGCCCGGCCAGATAGATGATCGCCACGCTGCCCACACTCCAGACGCTCATGAGCACCAGCGAGGGCAGCGCCCACCGAGGATCGCCCAGCCAGCTTGGCCCGGTGACGCCGATAGAGGAGAGCATAGCGTTGATCAGCCCGAACTCGGTCGAAAAGAGCCAGCGCCAGAGTAGCGCCACGGCCACGCCGGAGAGGACCGAGGGCATGTAGAAGGCTGTGCGGTAGAAGCGCAGCCCCTTAATGTCCGTGTTGAGCAGCAGGGCCAGCAACAGCCCCACCACGATATGCAGCGGTACGCTGGTGACGGCGTAGAGGGTGGTGACCTTGAGCGCCTGGGCGACCAGGGCATCGTCCACCATTGCAGTGACATTGCTCAGGCCCACCCACCGGGGCGCGGTGATCAAGTCCCATTCGGTGAAGGCGATGACCAGCGAGGCGAGCATCGGGCCGAGCGTCCAGAGGACAAAGCCGATGATCCAGGGTGAGGCGAAGAGCCAGCCATCCAAGTTGCGGCGCAGGGCCGTGCGGCTGATGGCGAAAGGCCGGCGTCTCGGCGGTGAGGTCAGGGCCGGTTTGGCAGCCGTTGTCACAAACTCCTCCAGTTCAGGCAAGCAGCAGAGCAGGCGAGGCAATGTCAAGGAATCGGACACCGAGGAAGGCTTCGGGGCCAAGCAGAATGGCTCGGCCCGCTTCGATGATACCCATAGAGGATTATAGAGGATTACCCTGCATCCGCCAACCGGCGCCGCGTTGGGATCATCCACCTGCTCCAAGCTCTGTCGCCTCTCTACCCTCATTCGTGACAGCTATACGTGACGGTCCATCATCACAGCCGGCAAGCGCATTTGTGCATTAATTCATGATGTTGACTTTGCCCAAGCCCAAGTATATGATAGCGGTCATCCCTCTCTGCGTCTCTCCTAATTGTTCCGAATTGTGAAGTTGCATGTTCTCTTTGCCTTTTCCACGGTCGCGCCGTGGCCAACCGTTGTGCGCCCGGATGGGCCGGCTCTCCTGGCAACGACAGACCAGCGGCGGCAAGGCTCTTCATGGCTCCTTAGGGAGCGAGCCATCCTACCTGCTGGGGTAGGGCGCCGGGCGACGGTGTAGGAAGGGGCCGCAATGATGATCCACTCCATGCCCATCCACACATTGGATGTGCGCTCGGCAAGCGAGGGCGAGTACCGCGCCCTCAACGACTTTGAAAACCGTCTGCAAGCGGAAGAACTGCCCGACGATCCACCCATGCCGCTGGCGGAGGCCGTGCAGCGCTGGCGGCATATCCCCGCATTTGTGGAGCTATTCCATTGGGTTATCTGGCAGCCCGAGCGCAGCGCCATCATGGCGGTAGCCAGCGCCGAGCTTCTCCAGCTCGACACCAATCAGCACGTGATGGAGTGCCACATCGCTGTGCTGCCCGAGTTTCGCCGGCAGGGAATTGCCCGCGCCTTGCTCGTCCCGCTGGTCGAGTTGGCCCAGCGCGCACAGCGGCGCCTGCTCATCGGCTTCACCAACGAGCGTGTGCCGGCGG
>DATLZJ010000452.1:0-21662 GCA_035574055.1 Caldilineaceae bacterium | reverse complement strand
GGGATGGGTGAGCGGTTGGTAGAGCCGTTCCCACCAGCCGGTCGAGCCGACATCGAGCCAGAATTGGATGTCTACCGGACGGTTGCGCATGAGAAAGGTGTAGGCCGGGGCGATGAAGACGGCATCGGGCGGCTCTTGCCAGTTGGGCGTGTAGAGCGCGCCCAGCGCGCCGCTCTCGATCAGGTGAAGGTAATCTCGCCCGAGGCGCACCGGCAGGGGCGCGGCGTCCGCGCCGGTGGAAGCGCCTGACTCCTCCAGCGCCCAGCGGAAGTTGCGCGCGGACTCCACCAGTTGATTGGCGACGCGGGCGGCATCCAGATCGGCGTGAAAGCCATAGCCGGGTTGGCTCAGGACTTCACCGAAGAGCCGGGCGAAGAACTGGTCGAGGGGGGCAACCTCGCCGCTGCTGCGATAGGCGGCGATCCAGTCGCGCAGCTTCTCGTAGGCTTCGCCGGCGCTAAAGGTGATGCGCTGCTGGCGGTCGGTCATGAGCTTGGTGAAGGGGGCCAGCTCGACCACCCTTTGGTTGACCGGGTAGGCAAGCTGCGTCAGCAGATGGGCGCGCACGGGGTCCAGCTTGTCTACGGCCAGCATCAGCGCCTGGGCCACGTCCGGCGCGGGCGGGCGAAAGCCCCAATCCGGGTGGGCCAGCGCGGCCAGGGTGAGCAAACAGCGGGCCGCCGGCTCATCCTGGAGGGCGCGGCTGGGCCGGTGGGTCGTGGAAGGGATGCTGTAGTCATCTAGGCCGGTTTGCAGGCTGAAGCGCAGGGCATCGCCTACATAGGGGGCAATGATGGCAATTTGGCCGGGCGAGATGCCTTCCCGGTCGGTGAGTTGGCGCACCTGATCCACCACCCACGCGATCATCTGTGGATAGAAGCGCAGCGGCCTATCGGGCACGCGGAAGGCGGGCAGGCCGGCATCTTCTCCGTGGGTCTCCCATGCCGTTCGTGCGGGCGCGGGCCGGCGTCCACGGACGGTGGCGTCTACCTGCCGGCCAAGCTGGGCGATCTGCGGCGACATCAGGTAGCTGCTGGTGAGGCGGATGTGCTCTTCACAGACGGAGGCCAGCTCTTCCGCGCCCTCCGGGTCGGCGCCCAAGAAGACCCGGTAGCCGGCGTCCTCGTCGTAGAGGAGGAGCGCGCTCTCCAGGCTCGGCAGCCATTGCTTGACCAGGGTGTGGGCGACGGCGGTATCCTCTTCGAGATTGTCGAAGATCAGGTGGCGATAGGAACGGAAGAGGTGTGTCCGGCTCCACTCGTTGGTGAGGACGTGGCGGTTGAACAGCTCGATCTGGAGGCTGAAGTCAATCAATGTCTGCTGGAGACAGAGCGCCCGGTATTCTGCGCTGATGCGGCGGGCAGCGCGCAGCGCGTTGATCTGGGCGGTGTGCTGGCTGCCGGGCGGAACGGCCAGCTCCAGCCGGGCATACGCCTCGTCAATGGTAAAGCCGTGGAGGGCAGCCTTGTTCAAGTTGTCGAGCACCTGGCTGATGACGCGATTGCGCTCGACGCGTATGCCGTCGAAGTCGCCGCTATCCAGCGCCCGGTCCACTAGGGGGGCCATATGATACTGGGCCGTCTCCAGGTTGAGGAAGGTTGGCTCGCGGCGCGGGTCGGCGAAGTCGCTGCTAGCGGCCAGCAGGGGCCAGTATAACTCGACGGCGTGGCGGGCGAGGCCGGCCACGGTGGTGATCTGGACAGGCGCGCCAGGCGGCGCCGCAGGGCCGCGCAGGGCGCGCAGGTAGGGCTGCGCCAGCGTGCGCTGGGGCGTTAACACCAGGATTTCATCGCCGCGGGTGCGCTCGCGGCCGAGCAGCCAGCGAATGCGTTCCAGGGCGAGAGTCGTTTTTCCGCTGCCAAAGGGACCAGAAATGAACAGTTTGGCCGTCGAATGGAGGGCAGGTAAAATGATGGTATCCATGCGATGCTGTTGTTCAGAGTGGGGCCGCCGGCCCGGCAGGGTGCGGCCAATCCTCCCAATTGTCTCTTGATCGTCGCCCGATTGTCAAGGAAGCGAGCTGATGCAACAGTACAAAATTCCTCTGGTCCCTGGCCCGGTTTCGATCCCGCCTTCGGTGCTGGCCGCCTATGGTGTTGATTACGGCAGCAGCGACCTGGAGGAGGAGTTTTTTACCCTCTACCAGTCCTGTGAGGCCGGTCTGCAAAAGATTCTCGCCACCCGCAACCAGATTGCTATTCTCTCCGGCGAGGGCATGGTCGCGCTGTGGGCGGCGCTCAAGAGCGTGATCCGTCCGGGCGACCGAGTGCTGGCCGTGGCGACCGGCGTCTTTGGCTATGGCATCGGCGACATGGCGCGGGCCATCGGCGCAGAGGTGGAAACGGTCGGCTTTGGCTATGACGACGTTGCCGAGCCGAACCAGGTACGGGAGGCGGCGCTGCGCTTCCGCCCGCGCCTGGTGACGGCGGTCCATTGCGAGACGCCCAGCGGCACGCTCAACCCACTGGCCGAGATCGGCGCGGTCTGCCGGGAGGTGGATGCGCTTTTCTATGTGGATTTTGTGGCGAGCGGCGGCGGTGTGCCTGTGCTGGTAGACGAGTGGGCGATTGACCTGGGGCTGCTGGGCAGCCAAAAGGTCTTGAGCGCCATGCCCGACCTGGCGATGGTGACGGTCAGCCCGCGGGCCTGGGAGGTCATCGGCGAGACCGGATATGCCGGCTACGATGCGCTGGCGCCCTGGCGCACAGCGATTGCCGACCGCTATCTGCCCTATACCCATAACTGGCAGGCGATGGCCGGTCTGGAGGCGGCCATCCGGCTGCTGTTGGATGAGGGGCTGGAGGCAGTGTATGCGCGCCACGAAGAGGTTGCGGCCTTCTGCCGCGAGCGCCTGAAGGCGATGGGGGTGGCGCTCTGGCCCGTGCGCGAGGCGATCTCGTCGCCCACGGTCACAGCCGCCCGTGTGCCCGAAGGGTGGACGTGGCCGGCGCTCGATACAGCTTTGCGGGCCGAGGGGATGGCCGTCGGCGGAAGCTATGGGCCGCTGGCCGGCAAGGTCTTCCGCATCGGCCATATGGGCGCGCAGGCCCATCGCGAGCTGGTCGGCCGCGGGATGGATGTGCTGGAGCGAGTGCTGGCGACCGTGAAAGCCTAGCCGCCTTCAGCGCCCGCGCCCCGAAATGGGGCTGGTCGCCCGCAGCTCCGGGATTTTGCCGGTCACCATGTAGATGCTGCGCTCGGCGACGTTTGCCACCAGGTCACCAAAACGCTCCAGTTCGCGCGCCGCGCGCAGCAGCTCATAGATGGCCTTGACCTGTTCAGGGTCGTTGGCCTGGGCAAGCTGGAACATGATGTTGGTGAAGATGTTGGCGTAGAGCGCGTCCACCTCGTCATCCCGCTGGGCGATGGAGGCCGATAGCTCGGTGTCGCCTTCGGCGTAGGCGCGCAGGGCGTCGTTGAGCAGGCTATGGACGAGCGCGCCCAGTTGCCGCAGCTCCGGGGGGCGGTTGATGTTCGGGTGGCGCTTGAGGTGGGGGATCAGCTTGGCAATCCCCTTGGCCTGGTCGCCCATACGCTCCAGGTCTACAATCATGTTGGCGGCGGCAAAGACCAGGCGCAGGTCGCGCGCGGCGGGCTGCTGGGTGACGATCAGCGTGAAGCATTCCTCTTCAATGGCAAAGCGAATGTCATTGACCGAGCGGTCCATCTCATAGACCTGGCGTGCGGCCTCTTCATCCAGCGCCTCCAAGGCGGCCATCGCCAGGCGTAGTTCCTCGGCCACATAACTGCCCATCGTGAGGATTTGGTCGCGTAGCTCGCGCAAGGCTTGATCAAAATACTGGCGGGGCATAGAGTTCCTTTCTGAGCTTTGGCCGCCATGGATGGGAGTGATGGCTACCGGCGCGGGATGCGCGTCTCGGCAGCAGTGGAGCGGGAAACGACGGCGCGCCCATCTGTTGTATACGTCTGTATACGTCGCTAGTGTACACCAAGCCGGTTCGGGAGGGAAGGGGTCGCGCAGCATCGCGTACCCCGCCGGCCCGCTGCTGTAGGCGACCGGATTCCTGTCATTGTCTGGCTGCGGGTTTTGGGGCCAACTGGCCGGCGGGGCTACAATGCAAGGCATGGGCGTGTGCTTGCGCGCCTTTTGGCTGCTCAACGCCGAGCAGGTCTTCATCACCCAGCGAAATGATCCAGCTAAGAAAGTCCTTGCGTGAGCCTTCCCGATTATCCCGCTATGTTCTGGGTGACGGCTGTGCTGGCGATTATCCTGGTGGGCGTCTCCAAAGCCGGGTTTGGCGGCGGGGTGGGCGCGATTGCCACCCCGCTGCTGGCGCTGACCATCTCTGTCGCCGACGCTGCCGCACTGCTGCTTCCTCTTTTGATTGTGGCCGACCTCTTTTCATTGCGCCACTACTGGAATATCTATGATGCGCGGAGCCTGCGGCTGATGATTCCGGGCGGGGTCGTCGGCATTGCCCTGGGCGCGCTCTTTTTCGGCTATTTCAGCGACAATGAGCAGGTGCTCAAGGTTGGCCTGGGCATCATCTCCCTGGTCTTTGTCGTATACCAGGCGCTGCGTGCGCTCATCTTGGGCGCATTGACGAGAGCGAAGCCGCCCGCGGTGGCGGGGGTCGCGTTGGGCGCTGCCGCCGGCTTCACCTCCACCCTGGCCCATGCCGGCGGCCCCCCGGCGACCATCTATCTGCTGCCCCAGCAGCTTCCTCGCCATATTTTTGTTGGCACCAATGTCATCTTCTTCTTTGTGCTCAACCTGGTCAAGCTCGTGCCGTACTGGTTTTTGGGCTTGCTGCGGGTGGGCAACTTGACCACGATCCTGCTGCTTTCACCGCTCGCCTATGTTGGGGTGGCGTTGGGCGTCTATCTCAACCGGCGCTTTTCGGACCGCTGGTTCAACCGCCTGATCTATGGGCTGCTGCTGCTGACCGGCATTGAGTTGGTGACGGGGCGGAGCCTGATCGGCTGGCTCGCCGGGTGATGGCGGGACTGCCCTGGTGTGACGACCAAAGGTTTTGGGTGAGCCGCACTTTGCCGATGCTGCGTGGCTATCATTCTCCTGAACTGGGAAGGGATCAAGCACGATGTTGATCGTAGATGCACATTTGGACTTGTCAATGAACGCGCTCCAATGGAATCGTGACCTGCTGCGCTCGGTCTATACGATCCGCACCCAGGAGCAGTATGTGCAGGGCAAAGGCCGGGCGCAGGGGACGGTGGCCTATCCGGAGATGCGCCGCGGGCGCATCTTTTTGAGTGTCGCCACGCTGATCGCTCGTTCGACCGGCAGGCCAATACCCCATATTGACTTTGCGACGCCCGCACAAGCCTACGGCATGGCCCACGGCCAACTCGCCTATTACCGCGCGCTGGAGCAGCAGGGCCATGTGCGGATATTGACCGACGCAGCCGCGCTGGACGCCCATGTGGCTGAATGGGAGGCTTGGGACGCGGCAACGCCTGAGCTGACCGAGGCGACGCCGCCGCTGGGCTTTGTGATCAGCATGGAGGGAGCCGACCCGATCCTGGCCCCAGAGCAGTTGGCCGAGTGGAAAGCGGCGGGGCTGCGGCTGCTCGGCCCGACCCACTACGGGACGGGGCGCTATGCCGGCGGCACAGCCACCGAGTTGGGGCTGACCGAGATCGGTGTGCGGCTGATGAAGGAGATGGAGCGGCTCGGGGTGCTGCTGGACCTGACCCACTGCTCCGACCAGGCCTTTTGGCAGGCGCTGGAGCACTACGGCGGCCCTGTGCTGGCGAGCCATAATAACTGCCGGGCGCTGGTGCCGCACCAACGCCAGTTCAGCGACGAACAACTCCGCGCCATCATCGCGCGGGACGGGGTGATCGGCGTGGCCTTCGACGCCTGGATGCTGCTGCCGGGTTGGGTGGTGGGCCAGACGACCAATGAACAGGTCACCCTGGAACGGGTGGCCGACCACATTGACCACATCTGCCAGCTTGCCGGCAACTGCCGCCATGTGGGCATCGGCACCGACCTGGACGGCGGCTATGGCCGCGAACAGTCGCCGCGCGATCTGGACACAATCGCCGACCTGCAACGCTTCCCGGAGATCTTGGGCAAGCGCGGCTATCAGGAGAGCGATATCCGCGCCATTCTTCACGGCAATTGGCTGCGGCTGTTGCGGACGGCGCTTGGCAACTGATCCGGTCTGTTCTGTATCCACCGGCCATCCGGCCCAGCAACCCAGGAAAGGACCCATGAACCGACTACCCTTCGACAAACCGGGCCGTTTCTGGCGCGGTAACCTCCATTCCCACTCGACCTATTCCGACGGCGGTCTACCGCCGGAGGAAGTCTGCCGCCGCTACCGGGAAAATGGGTATGACTTTATCAGTCTGACCGATCACTTTCTGGAGCGATACGGGTACCCGATTGTAGACACCCGCGCCATGCGTTGCCACGACTTTACGACGCTGATCGGCGCCGAGCTACATGCGGGCCAGACTGAGCTGGGCGGCATGTGGCATATTCTGGCGGTAGGGCTGCCGCTGGACTTTGCACCGCCGCTGGAGGGGGAGACTGGTGGGGAGATGGCGGCGCGGGCGCGGGCAACGGGCGCCTTTGTCGCCGCCGCGCATCCCCAATGGTATTCGGTGACCGAACAGGATATGGCGGCGCTTGGCCCGGTGGACGCCATCGAGGTCTATAACGGGGTCGCGATTGATCATAATGACCGGCCCGATAGCTGGCATCTTACCGATATTCTCTTGGGACGGGGCTACCGTTACTTGGTCTATGCGGCGGATGATTTCCACCACATGCGCGGCCGCAACGACTTTGCACGGGGCTGGGTCTGGGTCAAGAGCGAGGCGTTGACGCCGGAGGCGCTGCTGGCTGCCCTCAAGGCGGGCCATTATTACTCCAGCACCGGTCCTCTGATCCAGGATGTCCAGGTGACGCCGGGAGAGCGGGTGGTCGTGCGCTGCTCGCCGGTGGATTGGATTTTTGTGACGGGGAAAGGATCGGCTTCGGTGGCCGGACAGGGACATGGGTTGATGGAGGTCGAGCTGAGCCTCAAGAATTTCAACAGCCCCTATTGCCGGGTCACGGTGCGGGATGCCCACGGGGGGCGCGCCTGGACCAATCCCATCTGGTTTGACGGCGACTAGCGAGCAGGCAAGACTATGGCTGAAATCGGGTTGCGCAAGGCGGACTTGGATACGCCGGCGCTGTGGGTAGATTTGGCGCGGCTGGAGCGCAACATTGAGCGCATCGCCGCGGAGGTACGGTCCGCGGGGGTGGGATGGCGACCCCACACCAAGGGGATCAAGACGCCGGCCATTGCCCATCAACTGCTGCGGGCCGGCGCGCTGGGCATCACCTGCGCCAAGTTGGGTGAGGCCGAGGTGATGGCCGCTGCCGGGGTGCGCGATATTTTGGTGGCGAACCAGGTGGTAGGGCCACAGAAGGTCATGCGCTTGGCGGCGCTCCAGCAACAGGCGGATGTGAAGGCGGCGGTAGATAACCCCGACAATGTGGCGGCCATCGGCGCGGCGGCCTGCGCGCTGGGCGTCGAGGTCGGCCTGCTGATCGAGGTCAACACAGGCATGAACCGGGCCGGTGTAGCGCCCGGCGAGCCGGCTGTGGCGCTGGCGCGCCGGATCGAGGCGACGCGGGGCGTGCGGTTTCGCGGGCTGATGAGCTGGGAGGGCCATGCGCTGGCCCTGGATGACGAAGAGGCGCGGCGCCGGTGCATCGTTGAGAGCATCGGCCTGCTTGCTGAGAGCGTCGAACGCTGCCGCCAAGCCGGGTTGCCGGTGGAGATCGTGAGCGCCGGGGGCAGCGGCACCTACCGGATCACAGCGCACCAGCCTACGATTACGGAGGTCCAGGCGGGAGGCGCCATCTTCGGCGACCAGACCTACCAGCAGTGGGGGGTGACAACCGAGCCGGCGCTCTTCATCCATGCGCGGGTGACGAGCCGGCCCGCGCCCAACCGTATCATCTGCGACGCCGGGTTCAAGACGGCGACGCGCGGTTTTCTGCCGCCGCGCCCGGTGGACTTCCCGGCAGCGAGTGTGGCGCTCTCCGCGGAGCATGGGATTATCACCCTCGAAGCGCCCGATAACTGCTTGCAGGTCGGGGATACCTTTGACCTGGTGGTTGGCTATAGCGACGCCACGGTCTATCTACATGATACGCTCTATGGCGTCCGCAATGGCATGGTGGAGGCGGCGTGGGAGATTCAAGGGAGGGGCAAGCTGCGGTAAGGAAAGCGGCCAAGAGGGCCGCTGCAGATAGGGTCTCCAGAGCAGCCGGTTAGTGGATTGGGCCAAAGCAGGCTATACTGGAGCCGTAGTTGAGATTTATCCAACTGTCCAGCCAAGGAGGGGGATCATGGACTTTGCGGCGATGTTCGACACCTGGCGCAATGTCTTGCTGCGGCCAGGAGAGGAAGTGTTTGTCGAGGAGAAGGCCCGCCCTACCGGCACGCTCGGTACAGCCCTGATCTGGATGATCGTCGCCGCTGTCATTGCAGCCATCCTGGGGTGGCTGCGAGTCCAGATGATGGGCGATGTTATGGGCGGGATGGAGCAGATTTTTGCCAGCGCGGAGCTGCCGCCGGAGGCTCGGGCGCAGATCGCCACCATGTTTGGCGCTGCGGTTGGGGCCGCTTCACTCTGGAGCATTATTCTTGTCCCGATTGGATTTCTCATCACCGTGGCTGTGCTGCATCTGCTGGCGTCGGTGCTTGGCGGGTCCGGCGACTTCGGCAAAATGGGTTATTTGCGCGCTGCCTATCAAGCGCCGCTCATCATTTTAAGCTCTCTTGTCGGCCTGATCCCGTTCTTGGGAGGGTGCATCTCATTCCTGCTGTGGCTCTACGGTTTTGTTCTGACCTACTTTGCCGTCAAAGTGAATTACAACCTGACCAGCGGCAGGGCAATTGCGGTAGTGCTGATCCCGCTGGCTGTGGTTCTGATATTGACGTTGTGCGCGGCCTTTGCCTTCGCCGGTATTCTGGTGTCAATCATCGGCAACCAATAACGTAGAACGCCATCGCCGGAGCGCCAAAGCAGAGAGCCATCCACACTCGGCTAGCCGGTCATACGCATGTCGAAGTCTTTTTTTTCAGCCTATTCACACGGCTTTGTCCGTGTCGCTGTCTGTGTACCCCAGTTAAAAGTGGCGGAGCCGGGCTTCAACACCGAACGGACCATTGCCCTGGCCCGGCGCGCCTCTGCCCTGCACGCAGCCGTGGCGCTCTTCCCGGAACTGGGCATCTCCGCCTACTCCAATGAAGACTTGTTCCACCAGGATGCGCTGCTGGAGGCGACCCTGGCAGGGCTGGCGCGGGTGGTGGGGGCGAGCCGTGAGCTGACGCCGATCCTGATCGTCGGCGCGCCGCTGCGCTTCGAGCAGAAGCTCTTTAACTGTGCGGTGGTCATTTATCGGGGGCGGGTGCTGGGCATCGCGCCCAAGAGTTACCTGCCGAACTATCGAGAGTTCTACGAAAAGCGCCAGTTCAGCGCGGCGCGTGAGGCCGTTGCACGTGAGGTCGAGCTGTTGGGCCAGCGCGCGCCCTTCGGCAATGACCTGATCTATGAGGCCGTCAACGTCCCCAATTTTGCTGTCCATGCCGAAATCTGTGAGGATGTCTGGACGCCGATCCCGCCAAGCACCTATGCGGCGCTGGCCGGCGCGACGGTGCTCGCCAACCTGTCGGCCAGCAATATCACCGTCGGCAAGGCCGATTACCGGCGCAGCCTCTGCGCGGGGCAGTCGGGTAAGTGCATCGCTGCCTATCTCTATTCAGCCGCTGGGCCAGGCGAGTCCACGACCGATCTGGCCTGGGACGGCCATGCGCTGATCTATGAGAACGGCGCGCTGTTGGTTGAGTCGGAACGTTTTCCCGTGGAGGAGCAGGTGATCGCCGCTGATATTGATCTGGAGCGGCTGGCTCAGGACCGGATGCGTCTTTCGAGCTTCCATGATGCCGCTGGCGACCATCTTGAGCGGTTGCGCGGGATCCGGCGGGTGCCGTTTGAGTTCGCCGTGCCGGAGGGGGAGATTCCGCTGCTGGGCGCGGTCAACCGTTTCCCGTATGTGCCCAGCGACCCGGCGCTGCTGGACGAGCGTTGCTACGAGACCTACAACATTCAGGTGCATGGTTTGATGAAGCGCCTGACCGCGACGGGCATCGAGCGAGTCGTGATCGGGGTGTCGGGCGGGTTGGACTCGACCCAGGCGCTGATTGTTGCGGCCAAGACCATGGACCGGCTGGGGCTGCCGCGCACGAATGTGCTGGCCTACACCATGCCCGGCTTTGCCACCAGTACCCTCACCAAGACCAACGCGCATCGCTTGATGGCGGCGCTGGGGGTGAGCGCCCATGAGATTGACATCCGGCCCTCGGCCCTGCAGATGCTCAAGGATATCGGCCATCCCTTTGGTCAGGGCGAGCCGGTCTATGATGTCACCTTTGAAAATGTGCAGGCGGGCGAGCGGACCTCCCACCTCTTCCGGCTGGCGAACCTGCACCATGCCCTGGTGCTGGGTACAGGGGATTTAAGCGAGCTGGCGCTGGGGTGGGCGACCTATGGCGTGGGCGACCACATGTCCCACTACAATGTCAACGCTTCGGTGCCCAAGACACTGATCCAGTATCTGATCCGCTGGGTGGCGGAGACGCACCAGTTCGGCGAGGATGCGTCGGCCATCCTGCGCTCGATCTTGGAGACGGAGATTTCGCCGGAGCTGGTGCCCCACAGCAACGGCGATAAAGCGCGGCCGGCCCAGAGCAGCGAGGCCAAGATCGGCCCCTATGAGCTGCAAGATTTCAACCTCTATTACATCACCCGCTTTGGCTTCCGGCCCAGCAAAGTCGCCTTCCTGAGTTATAGCGCCTGGCATGACCGGGAGCGGGGAGAGTGGCCGCCGCTGCTGCCCGTGGATAAGCGCAACGAGTATGACCTGGCGACCATCAAACGCTGGCTGCAAGTCTTCCTCTATCGTTTCTTCCAGATCAGCCAGTTCAAACGCTCGGCCATGCCCAACGGTCCCAAGGTTGGCTCCGGCGGGTCGCTCTCGCCGCGCGGCGACTGGCGCGCGCCGAGCGACTCGGAGGCGACGGTCTGGCTCGAGGAGTTGAAAGCCAATGTGCCCGACTAGCCTGATTGCGGTCCATGCCGATTTTGATGCGACCTGGCCCTTTGCCGCCGACCATTGGCGCAGCCGCTGGCAGGCGCAGGGGCCGACGAGCTTCATCCGGGTCGGGCGAGGCGACCGGCGCGTGCTCAGCGAGCTATTGGATGAGGGCGCGGGCGTCACGCGGCTGGCGGCGCTCGGCGTGCCGGTGACGGCAGCCTGTGTAGATGCGCTGCCGGACCTGCGGGAAGCGGCGATCCTGAGCGCCTACCGTCCGGCGACCTTGCCGGAGGTAACTGAGCGGCTGGCTGCCCGTGGGGTGGAGCTTTACCAGCAGCGCAGTGAAGGGTTCTGGAGCCAGTCGGTAGCCGAGTTTGCCCTGGCCCTGACCATCTGCGCCTTGCGGGGCATCCCTCAACAGTACCAGGCGATGCAAAGCGACCATGAGGTCTGGCAGCGATACCGGCCAGAACGAAACACGGGACCGGGCCAGGTGGGCGCGCAGTTCAGCGATGATCTGCGCTTCACCAACGGCACGGTGGCCGGCAAGCGGGTGCGGATTGTGGGCGCAGGGAATATCGGCAGCCGTTACGCCAGCTTCTGCCATGCGCTGGGGGCGGATGTGGCCGCGTGGGACCCACTGGCGCCGGACCCCGGCTTTCACCGGGCAGGAGCGCGCCGCGTCTGGCGGCTGGAGGAGTTGGTGTGCGATGCCGAGATCTTTGCGCCTATGCTTCCCTTGACCGAGCAAACGCGCGGGCTGGTAACTGCGGCGCATCTGCGCGCGCTGCCGAAGGGGTGTCTGGTGGTGTTGGTGACGCGGGCCGGGATCGTGGAGATGGGCGAGCTACGGCGGCGGGTGCTGGCCGATGAACTGGCATTGGCGGCGGATGTCTTCGATGTGGAGCCGCTGCCGCTGGACGATCCGCTCTTGGGCCGGGCCAATGTGGTGCATACGCCCCATCTCGCGGGCCGCACGCGCGACGCCAACCTAGCCTGGGTAGAGATGTTGTTGGCGCAGTTTCGTTCTACCGCAAGCCATGATGGTTGAGTTGCCGGCGGATGGCGATCTTGCCGCTCATTATGAGTTGCCGGGGTTGCGCCTGGTGGGGCCGGTGGCGCAGCCGGGAATCAATAACCGTGTGACCGAGTTGGAGGCAAACGCAGGCCGGTTTGTTCTCAAGGTCTACCAGAGCCACAGCGATCCAGCGACTATTTTGGCGGCTGGAGCGTACCCGGCAGGCCCGGCGCTGGAGTGACCATCATGGCCGGCAGTTAGTCGAGCGGGCAGCCGAGTGGCTAGTGTAGTACAACAAGCAGGCGAGGGGCGGAATCCGGGCGTCCCCAGAATGGCAGGCAATCGGTGTTTACCCGAAAATTGGGACGAAGCGAGATCGAAGTCAGCGGGCTAGGGCTGGGCTGTTGGGCGATTGGCGGCCCCTTTTGGCGGGGCAACCAGCCGGTGGGCTGGGGACAGGTGGATGATAACCAGTCGCTGGCGGCGCTGGCCCGCGCGCTGGAACTGGGCATTACCTTTTTCGACACGGCTGATGTCTACGGTTGCGGCCACAGCGAGCGCATCTTGGGCCAGGCGCTGGCCGGGCGGCGGAATGAGGTGGTCATTGCCACCAAGTTCGGCAATGTCTTTGACGAGCAGACCCGGCGGATCACCGGCGCCAGCACCGAGCCGGACTACATCCGGCGCGCCTGTGAAGCCAGCCTGCGCCGGCTGCGGACTGATGTGATTGACCTGTACCAGCTCCATATCGGCAACCTGGACCTGCGCCGGGTGGACGAGGTGTTGGAGACGCTGGAGCAGTTGGTGGACGAGGGCAAGATTCGCTGGTATGGCTGGAGCACCGATGACCCGGAACGAGCGGCGCTCTTTGCCCGCGGCCCCCATTGCGCCGCCATCCAGCAACGCTTCAACCTCTTCGAGGGCAATGCCGAGACGCTGGCGGTCTGTGAGCGGGAGGGGCTGGCGAGCATCGCGCGCGGGCCATTGGCGATGGGGCTGCTGACAGGCAAGTTTAGCGCCGATTCGGTTCTGCCAGAGGATGATGTGCGCAGGTCCTGGGACCTGCGGGGCGGCGAGCAGGCGCGGCGGCTGCGGGTGCTGGATGAGGTGCGCGAGGTGCTGACCGCGGCCAAGCGTACCCTGGCGCAGGGCGCGCTGGGCTGGCTCTGGGCGCGCAGCCCGGCCATTATCCCCATTCCCGGCTTCAAGACTGTGGAGCAGGTGGAGGAGAATGCCGCGGCCCTCTGGTTTGGCCCGCTGGACGAGTCGCAGATGGCGGACCTGCGTGAGTTGATGGCAGTGCAGTAGGGCGGTATCGCATGGCGGCAGGCGAAGTCTTCCTGATCAATGTGACCGGCCACGACCGGCCTGGGCTGGTGGCCGAGGTGCATCGTGTCCTGGCGCGCTTCGGGGTGCTGGTTCTGGACATCGGCCAGGCTGTGATCCACGACTACATTGCCCTGGGGATTCTGGTGGAGATACCGGCGACCCATGCCTGGCCGGAGGTGATGAAGGAGCTGTTGTTGCTGGCGCACAACCTGGAGATCCAGGTCCGTTTCACGCCTGTTCCACTGGACCAATACGAGCGCTGGGTCGGCGAGCAGGGCAAGGAGCGCCGGATCATCACGGTGATGGGACGGCGGCTCACCGCCCAGCAACTCGCTGCCGTGGCCGCGGTCTGCGCCGAGTCAGGGTTGAACATTGATGTGATCACACGGCTGTCGGGCCGGGTCTCGCTGGCTCGCCCGGATCGCTTGCCCAAGGCGTGCGTCCAGTTCTCGGTCAGCGGCCCGCTGGGGGACGAGGCCGAGATGCGCCGGCAGTTGATGGAGATCTCTCAGCATCTGGCGATTGACATTTCCTTTCACCTCGACGATATCTACCGGCGTAACCGCCGGCTGGTAGTCTTCGACATGGACTCGACGCTGATCCAGATCGAGGTGATTGATGAGCTGGCGCGCATTGCCGGGGTGGGCGACCAGGTGGCGGCGATCACAGCCGCCGCCATGCGCGGCGAGCTGGATTTCCGCGCCAGCCTGATCCGCCGGGTGGCGTTGCTGCGCGGGCTGGAGGAACGCGTGCTGGCCGAGGTGGCGGCATCGTTGCCGCTGATGGAGGGGGCCGAGCGGGTCACGCAGACGCTCAAGCGACTCGGTTATAAGATCGGCATCGTATCGGGCGGCTTTGACTACTTCGGCCGTGTCCTGCAAGAGCGGCTGGGCTTTGACTATCTTTATGCCAACCGCCTCGAGATCGCGGATGGACGGTTGACGGGCCGGGTGCTCGGCGAGATCATTGATGGGCAGCGCAAGGCCGAGCTGCTCCGTGAGATCGCAGCGCGGGAGGGGCTATCCTTGGAGCAGACGATTGCCGTCGGCGACGGGGCTAACGACATCCCGATGTTGAGCATCGCCGGCTTGGGGGTCGCGTTTCGCGCCAAGCCCATCGTGCGCGAGAAGGCCGGACGGGCTATCTCCACGTTGGGATTGGATGGGTTGCTCTTTCTGATGGGCATCCGTGAGCGCGAGATTCCACCGGAGCTTGACGCCAAGAGCCAGGCGGAACAGGCGGAGGCGTCGCCATTGCCATCTGCATTGTAACGCCGATTGCGCCGACGCGTATAAGACGCCGGTGAGAGGCGCCGGAAGGGCCGGGGGAAAGGCGGCGGACGGTGAACCCGATCGCGCAGGCGCTTGTTGATAACCTGATCCTGGTCTATTTCTTCTATGGGCTGGCCTTCTTTGCACTGGGCATCGCCCTGAGACTGGCAAGCCGGCAGCCGTCGGAGTTTAAAATTGCCCACGCGATCCGCCCGTTGAGCGTCTTTGGTCTGCTTCACGCCGCCCACGAATGGATCGAGATGTTTCAGCTCATCCGGCTGGAGAGTCGGGGCGTTGAGCCGGCGGTGGCGGAAGAATGGGCGCGCTTAGGCGTGCTGGCGGCGTCGTTCGTCATGCTGCTCGTCTTTGGCTGCTCGCTGGTGATAGACCGGGGTTGGCTGCGCCGCGCTGTGGTGGTGGGGTTGCCGCTCTTGTGGGCTTTAGCGACCGGCGGCGCAGCCTACGGCTTGGCGTGGACCCCTGCACAAACTGTGGCGGCGGGCGATGTGCTGGCGCGATATCTGCTGGCGATACCGGGAGCGCTGCTCGGTGGGTGGGCGCTGATGGTGCAACAGCGCGCCTTTCGCCTGGCGGGTATGCCCCAATTTGGGCAGGACCTCGTCTGGTGCGCATCGGCGCTCATCCTGTATGGGGCGATTGGGCAACTCTTTGTGCGGCCATCCCCGGTACCGCCCAGCCAGGTGGTCAACAGCGCCCTCTTTCTGCGCTGGTTTGGCGCGCCGGTCCAACTCTTCCGCGGGGTATTGGCGGGGGTGCTGGCGTTCTTTATGGTGCGCGCGCTGCGGGCCTTTGAGCTGGAGAACCGGCGGCGCATTCAGGCGGCGGTCCAGAGCCAGTTGGACGCGCAGAAGCGGACCCTGGCGGTCGAGCGCCAGAGCCTCCTGGAGACGACGCGCTTGAACCAAGAGCTGGAGGCGCGGGCGCGGGAGCTAGGATTGTTGCTCGACCTGTCGAACCTGCTGGCCGCGCCCCATGACCCCTCACATCGCTTGGAGCAGGCGCTACGCCAGATCACGCCGAATCTGCTCTTTGCAGATGCGGGAATGGTGCTGTTGGCCGGCAAGCCGGGTAAGCCGCCCCAAGTAGCCGCCGCGACCGGCTATGCGACTCATGACCCAAGTGTGCCCGGCGCACGCTATGGGCCATGTGTGGATTTAGGGCAACGCGCCGTTGCCACGGGACGGGCCATCTGCCGGCATCAGGATGGTGTGCTGATCGAGTTTGACCTGGCGGGAGCGCTGGTCGGGCGAGAATGTTGGCAGCATAGCAGCCCGTCGGTCGCCATTGCCTTGCCATTGGCCGGATCAAATGGGGTGCACGGCGCTATCGTGCTGGCGCGGGCAAAGGGACAAGCAGAGCCGTTGACCCTGGCCGACCTCAAGCTCCTGGCCGGCATCGCCCGGCAGATGGGGCTGTCGATTGAAAACGCGCGGCTCTACCAGGAGGCGCAGGCTCGCGAGCAGATGTTAGGCGATCTGCTTTACCAGGTAGTCCGCGCGCAAGAGTCCGAGCGGCAGCGCATTGCACGCGATCTGCATGATGCAACCGGCCAATCGCTGACCGCGATTGCGCTGGGGCTGCGGGGGGTGGAAAATGCATTGGCGGAACAGGGGCTGGCTGTGAACCAGCAGTTGGCGGCCATCCAGGGCTTTGCCAACGATGCATTGGTTGAGCTGCGGCGCATTATTGCCGATTTGCGACCGCCACAACTGGATGATTTGGGGCTGATGGCGGCGCTGCGCTGGGCGGTACAGAGCTTTCAGCAACGGAATCCGGGCGTTGACGTGGTGTTGCAGAGCGACGTGGACGCGCCGCGGCTCCGGCCCGAAGTGGAGACGCTTCTCTACCGCATTGTGCAGGAAGCGTTGACCAACATCGCCAAACATGCCGGCGCTACCCAGGTGGTGGTGCGCCTGGAGACGGGCGACCATGAGCTGGTGGTGGAGGTGGCGGATAATGGCGTGGGCTTTGATGCGAACGAGGTGCTCGGCGGCCGCGCCCCAGGGTGGGGGCTGATCGGCATCCGTGAGCGCATCCAGCTCGTCGGGGGGGAGGCGCTCATTCGCTCCGCGCCAGGCCAGGGGACGCGCATCCTGGTGCGGATGCCCCTGGCCTATGCGCTGGCGCGTGAACAAGCGGCGCAAAGGTAGATATGGCCTATGGAGCGTGAGCCGCGGCGGATCCGCCTGTTGCTGGTAGATGATCATCAGATTGTGCGCGCCGGGTTAAAGATGCTCTTTTCCGCCGAGCCGGATATGGAGATCGCCGGTGAGGTGGATAGCGGCGCGGCGGCGCTGGAGGCCGTTGAGCGGTTGCGGCCGGATGTCGTGATCATGGACGTGGCGATGCCGGGGATGAGCGGGATCGAGGCGACGCGGCGGATCAAGGAGCGCGCGCCGCAGGTGGCGGTGTTGGCGTTGACCATGCACGAGGACGAGCAGTATTTTTTCGAGATGCTCAACGCCGGGGCGTCGGGCTATATTCCGAAGCGGGCGGCGCCGGATGATCTGGTGGCCGCGATCCGGGCGGTGCGGCAGGGGAATGTGTTTCTGCACGCGACGCTGGCTCGTTTCTTGATGCATGAGGTCGAGCGGCGCCGCGAGAGCGGCGCGCCGCAAGCGGATGCCCTGACGGCCCGTGAGCTGGAAGTGCTGACGCTCATTGCCGAAGGCAAGACCAGCCGGGAGATCGCCCAGCAGTTGGTCCTCAGCCCAAAAACGGTAGATCGGCACCGCGAGAACATCATGGCAAAGCTCAATCTGCACAGCCGGGCAGAGTTGGTGCGCTATGCGATTGAGCGGGGGCTGATTCGCTGACCCGTGCCCAGGAGGAATGAGGTACGCGGTCAGCCGGCGACGGTCGCGCTGCGTTGGGCGGCAAACAGGCGGCAGGTGCGGCAGCCGGCGGGTAGACGGCCATCGGCGCGTAGCCGGGCGAGCCAGCAGGGAAGCTCAGGCGCAAGGTAGGCAGGGCATGTGGCGCGGCGCATCTCTGGACATCGCCGGCGCCCCCAACAGGGCGTTGGGGCGCGGGGAGATGTGCTGCCAGGGGTGTCCGGCCCGGCGGCGATGAGCGTTTCTGCGCCCGCAGGCGATGGCTGGCGCTGGAGGGCCTGGCGACGCCAGCGCGCGTCCAGCCGGTGCAGCAGCCATGTGACTAGGAGCGTCGCGCCCAGCGGGACGCCCAGGCGTAGGATGAAGATGCCGGCGATGATCAGTAGCTCCGGCAGAGACAGCGCACCCATTGGGGCCTCCACAGAGGAATTGGTTGGATCAGCGTGAGCCATGACCGGCGAGCGGTATGGCTGGGCTGACCAGGAAACGCATTGCCAGAAGCCAGACGAGCGCCGCGCCCGCCAGGATGCCGATGGTCGTTAACCATTCCAGCGGGTGCGGTGAATAGGCTGATGATCCCAGCGGAGGGGTCTGGGCGGTGAGGGTGGCATTGAAGCGGTTCAAGCCGACGCCGGCGGTGACGAGCAGGGGCGCCAGCCAAAGCGTTAAGTTGGTCCGGCGGAGCCTGGGCGTAACCAACAGGATGAGCGGCAGCGCCACACCCGCAACCAGCTCGATCCACCAGGCGATTGATGCGCGATCTAGCGGCCAGAGCAGGGGCAACTCGTTCTCCCGCCAGAGCAGGCCGCCTCTGAGCGCCAGGAAGATCAGCAGCGCGCCGGTTACGCCGCTGGCCAGGTCCTCGACAACCCGGCGTTCCTCAGGTTGGGAGCGGGTGCGGGCGGCCAGGCGATAGGCGAGCAACGCCACACTCAAGCCCGCTGCCACCGAGGAGGTGAAGAACAGCAGCGGCAAGAAGGGCGTGTACCAGAGCGGGTGTAGCCGGTGGGGCATATTGACATAAAGAGTGCCCAGGGTGGACTGGTGCAGGGTGGAAAGGGTGACGCCGGCAATGCAGACGGGCGGCATGAGCCGGAGCGCCCACTGTTGCAGCCGCGCCCAGCCAAAGCGGCCCAGGAAGTCTGGGCTGACCTCAATGAGCAGCACGGTAGTGTAGAGCAGGACACACCAGCTAATCTCAAAGAGGGGCGAGTGCGGGTTCCAGTACAGAATGAAATGATAGAAGCGGTCGGGCCGGCCCAGGTCCAGCACCAACAGCAGCAGGACTGCGCTATAGCCTAAGAAGCCGGTAAAAAGCGCAGGGCGGACGGCCGGCTCGAGCCGGTGGAGATGGAGCACATGGGCCGCGGCGGCCAGCGTGAATCCGGCGCCGGCGAAGGCGATGAGCGCAAAGTCAAAGCCGATCCAGATGCCCCAGGGGACGCTGTCGGTGAGAAAGGTGGTCGGCCCCAGACCGGCCAGCAGCCTGGCGACGCCGGCCGCGGCGCCCATGAGGGTAAGGCACGCGAGGGCGCCGGCCAAGGCCCAAAAGCGGGGCAGCGCCGGTAGAGACCAGGTAGGTCGAGATAGCGAGAGATTCGTTGCCATCGTCAAAGCTCACAAATCAGTGGTTCGCTCTGTGTTCGATTGTTCCGGAGACGAAGCGGTCTGGGTGTGCTCCGCCGCGAGCTGCCGGTGACGCCGTGTGATGAGATGCAGCGCGGTGGCGAGGGCGGCGACGCCGAACGCCACGGGTAGCGTCTGGGCCATGATGGCTTCGCTCTGCTCGGCAATCGCCTCCGAGCCAAGCGCTGGGAAGCCGAGCTGCTCGAAGGGGAAGGCCGACAGGTAGAGCATGGAAGCGCCCCCCGCCTCATGCTCGCCATAGATGTGATTGACATAACGACCGGGGTTGGACTCGATCTGGGCATGGGCTTGGGCCAGCAGGGCAGAGCGCCGGCCAAAGCGGAGCGCTCCATTGGGGCACGCAGCGACACAGGCCGGCTCCTCGCCCGCCAACGTGCGCTCGGCGCAGAAGTCGCATTTATGGATCAGCCCAAGCGGGTTGTTCCAGTCGTAAGTAGGAATGCCGAAGGGACAGGCGTATTGGCAGTAGCGGCAGCCGATGCACTTGCTGCTATCATAGGTGACAGGCCCCTGGGGCTGCTTGCGCAGCGCGCCGACCGTGCAGGCCGATACGCAGGCTGGGTGCAGGCAGTTCATGCACTGGCGCTTGACGGGCTGCGACACTGGATCGCCGTTGGCGTCGAGGGGGGTAGTCTGCGCCAGGTAGCTATAGGCGCTGCTGCTGAGCCGGTCGGGATACCGGTCGCTGCAAAGGCCAATGTTGGTCTCCTGGCAGGCCAGGACGCAGGACTGGCAACCGGTGCAGCGAGTCAGATCGATCAGGACAGCCAGGGCATCGTCTGCCTCGTGATCAGCGTTGGCTGCGGCGGCAGCACGGGGTTGGAAGGCGGCTGCCAGCAGTACCGCCGCGCCCAAATCCTTGAGGAACGCACGCCGGCTGGGCTGGCGTGGGGCTTCGGACTTGACGCTCATGGCTTATCTCCTACCCTGGATGCGGCTGGCGATCACCAGCATAAAGCCGATGCCGAGGAGACCGCCGACGCCCATACCGATGCCGATGTTCGCCGCCGAAAGGGTGCGCAACACCTGATTGGTGTGGCGTGTCTGCTCTAGCTCGGCGGCGATCTGGGGCGTCGCCGGCGATGCTGGGCTTGCGGGGAGATCGTAGGCCGTGGCGCGTTGGGTATCGTTCCGGTGGCACTCCAGACAGTTGTCGGCGGAGACTGTGACAAAGTCGTGGCGCGGCGCAACCGGCAGGCCTGCGGCAGAGCCGGCGCTTGCCAGCAGGTTCATGTCGGATGAGCCGGCTAGGTGGCAGCTTGTGCAGGTGGTGTTGCTCTGCCAGTGGGCGGTGTGAAGTGGGTCAGCCAGCGATTCATGGTGGCAGCTTTGGCAGAGCGCCTCATCGGTGAGCCGAAGCTCCTGGGAATGGGGCTTGTGACAGCTAATGCACTGGACGCCGTCTTGAGCGTGAAGGGTGCCCTGCCACTCGGAATAGGTCTCGGTATGGCATTCCCGGCACTGCGCGGAGTCTACCGTCAACGGGATCAACCCTTCCGCCGGATGGCCTTTGACGTACTCGCCGTGACAGTCAACACAGGAGGCTCCTCCTGGTTCACCGTGGCTGTCAGGCGGGACTGTGCCATGGGGGGATGCTAGCCAGGCTTCAGCGATGTCGCTGTGGCATGAGGTGCAGGTCTCATCTGCCGGCTCCTGGGGCGCTTGGGCCGAGGCCGGCGGCCATGATAGCGCCAGCGGCACAGCCATGAGCAGCAGCGTCGCCAGCCTGGCAAGTGCATGAGCGAACTGAGCAGTAGGGGGAGGACTAACGGTCATCGGGACGCCTCCAATGGGCTGTGCGGTAGGGCGTGTAACCGGCTGTCTAGTTGAGGCGTTGGATGCGGCGGGCAACCTGGCCGAGGGACCACATTGCCGCGGCGGGAAGTGCAAAGCGAATGGCGGCCAGGAGCGCCATCACCGTGGTGATGAGGGCAAGCTCGTCGAGTGACATAGGCGCCTCCGATATGGGCATTCATCAAGAAGATCATTCATCAAGAAGATCATTCATCAAGAAGAAACATCTACATCTACAATGACCTTAACATTCGGCGACGCCCCTGACCATGCGGCGCATAGCCCATTCTTGACAGTAGAATTTCCAGGCCGGTTGGGGCCAATGACTCAGGGATAACACCCAACGGCCCGCGGCAGGGATAGGGCCGCGATGGGGTTCATTGGGGAGACTGCACCAGGCATGGTGTGAGCCACCGGGCGAGTGATGGGCCAAACTACCCATCATACCGGCTGTGGGACGGGTCCCGGCCTGTATATAGCATGGATCATCAACGGCATGGATTAGGAAGGATCGGTTGGATGGGAGAATCTGGTGCAAAGCGGCGCTATGCCATTGTGGGCACCGGGGGCCGCGCCAAGATGTATGTGGATGCGATTGCGGGGGAGTACTCGGCAACCAACGAGTTGGTCGGGCTGTGTGATGTGAGCCGGACGCG
>DATLZJ010000451.1:0-4069 GCA_035574055.1 Caldilineaceae bacterium | reverse complement strand
ATCCCGGCCCGGAAAGCGTAGCCGGGCAAAGCCATAGGCGGCCATAGACGCGGTCAGCAACACGCCGATCTCCCCGGCCACCACGATGACCAGGGTATTGAACAAATAGAGATGAAACGGGCTGGCCGTCAATGCCTCGGTGTAGTTTTGCCAGCGCACCGGATCGGGCACCCACTGGGGAGGAAAGAGCCAAATCTTGGCAGGCTCCTTGAGCGAGCTGGAGAGCAGCCAGTAAAACGGCACGGTCATGACGAGCGCGCCGCCCGCCAGCGTGGCGAACACCGCCACCCGGCCAAGGCCCCGCCAGATGCGCAAGCGCCGCGCCGCCGGGTGGAGTTGGCCGGCCATCGGGCTGGGTGACTCCTGGTGCAACACACGGGTCATGTCCGGACCTCCTGGTTAACGCTCTTCCTCATAGTAAACCCAACTGGAGCCGCTGCGAAATATGACCAGGGAGAGCGCCATGATGATAAAAAACAACACCCACGCCAAAGCCGAAGCATACCCCATATCGAAGTAGGAGAAGGCATTGTTGAACAGGTAGAGCACATAGAAAGTCGTGGCGTAGTTCGGCCCACCGGCAGTCATGAGATAGCTGACCGTAAAAACCTGGAAAGAGCCGATGATCTGGAGGATCAGGTTGAAGAAGATCACCGGCGTCATCATTGGAATCGTGATGTGGAAGAGCTTGCGCATGCCGCTGGCCCCGTCAATCTCTGCCGCCTCGTAGAGCTGTTCCGGAATGCCGTTCAGACCGGCCAGGTAGATGATCATCACACTGCCCATACTCCACAGGCTCATCAAGATGAGCGCGGGCAGGGCGGTATTGGGGTTTTGCAGCCACAACACCTTGTCGAACCCTAGCCAGTTGAGGAACAGGTTGAGCAGCCCAAACTCCGAGTTGAAAATCCAGGTCCACAACACGGCATTGGCGACCGCCGGGACGATGCTGGGCAAGTAGTAGAGCGTGCGAAAGAGCGCAATGCCGCGGGTCTTGGTGTTGAGCAGCAGGGCAACCAGGAAGGCCAGGATCAGCGTCAAGGGCACATGGAAGATGGTGTAATAGACGGTGACCCAGAGCGATTTATAAAAGAGCCTGTCGCCGACCATACGGATGAAATTTTCGGCGCCGATATAGCGCGGCGGCCGGATCACGTCCCAGTCGGTCAAGCTGAGCCAGATTGAATACAGCATTGGCCCGGCTATCCAGAGCAATACTCCCAGCACCGCCGGCAGAACGAAGAGCCAGCCGGCAATTGCCTCGCGCTGGGCCATCGTCAGGCGGGGTTGGGCAATCGAGTTGTGTGACATGGCAAAGGGTTCCTTGTCGCCCGCTTCAAGCCATCAAACCGGCGCTTCTGAGCCGGAGCGCCCGCGCCCAGAAGCGCCGGTTTGCCGTTGCCGCCGGCTCCTGCCCTCAACGGCGGTGATCCGCGATTGGCGTCAGACGGCGGCTCGCTCTTCCTCAAGCGCCTGATTCAACCGGGGGACCAGATCGGTCAGCAGCTCCTCGGCGGTGCGGGCGCCGGTCCAGACGTCGGCCATCTCCTGGGTGATCATCTGGGTGGTGCGGAGCGCGCCGACCGTATTGGGGATGACATGCCCATAGTTGAACTTGTAATCTTGCTCAAGCGCCAGCCAATTCTCCGGATGGACATCCGGGTCCCACCACATCTTGATCCCTTCCGGCGTCAGCAAGGTCTGATGGCTGACGCCCCAAAGGCCGACCCGCACCAGGTGGGCCTGGTATTCGTCCAGATTGAGATAGCGCAGCAACTGCCATGACTCGTCAGGATAAGCCGTGTCGGCGTAGATGCCGGTCCAGGAAGAGCCGGTCACCGTCGCCGGCTGCTGGAGCATCGGCAGCACCCCCACCCCAAACTCAAAGCCCATTTGCGAAATGTCGAGCAACGCCCAATTGCCGTCCTGGATCATCGCCATGCGACCGGTAGCAAGCATTTGCCAGGCGTTCATGCCCATGTCTTGCAGCACTGCGCCCTGCGCTGCCACCTGTTGCACAAGGCGTAGATCGGCGAGCCGTTGAACCGCCTCGATGGCCTCCGGCGCATCCAGGGTGTATTGGAGCGGCTCGCCGTCCAATATCTTGCCGCCATTGGAGAAGACATAGTTGTCGTAGAAGGTATCGGGGAAGAAGAGACCCCACTGCTGAACATTCTGGACATCGAAGCCGGCGTCGCCGGGGTGGCGGCCCTCGCCGTCAACCGTCAAGGCGGTCGCCGCTTCCAGCAACTGGTCCCAGGTCCACGCCTCTTCCGGCGTGGTGGTGGGCGGCGTGACGCCGGCTTCCTCCAACGCCGGCTTGTTGTAGTAGATCAGCCGCCACTGGAAGGTGGACCCAATCGCATACCATTTTCCGTCAACCACACTGCGTTCCGCTTCAAAGGGGAAGAAGTAGTCGGGGGCGCCGAGTACCGGATCGCTGCTCACCAGGTCTGTGATGTCCATGAGCGCGCCCCGGACGGCAATATCAGGATAGAAGTTGCCCACCTTGTAGACATCGGGCGCATTGCCGGCGGCTAACATGGTTTGCAGCACTTCTGCATACCGCTCCGGCGTGTGGATGTACTCCACTTCAATGGAGGGGTTTTGTTCCATAAAGGTAGCCAACCCCTTCTCGATGGCCTCCTTTTCCAAAGGGCTACCCCAGGCCATCTTGCGCAGGGTAACGCCTTCGCCGGATGGCGGCGCGGCCTCGTTACCCGTAGAGGCGGCGGGAGCCGCAGGCAGCGCGGTGCAGGCCGCCGTGACCAAAACAGCACTCCCTACAGCAGCCAGCCGTAGGAACTCCCGGCGTGAGACTCTAGGTGTTGGCGCCATGAGCAGACACTCTCCTTTTTCACCCTAGCTTGGCTGTCGGCGACGGCTGTCGCCCACAACGGCATGAAAAACGGCATGCATACGGCATGAGCATGGTCGCAGTCTCGATCCGACGATGCAGTGCGTTGGGGATTGGCCTCCTTTCCGGCGGCGCTCGGCCCGCCCACCGTCCAGGGATCAGTCGGCACACAACTGCCGATGTGAACTGCCGATGTGAAACTGCCAATGTGAAACGCAATCACCGGTTCAGGCGCGGGCCTGTAGGCCCCCGGCCATGAACTGGTAACACTCTTTCATGCCGTTGATGAGATCGCCGCCGCTCTCCTCATCTGCACATATCCAGCCGTCGTAGCTAATCTCTTGGAGCGCCGCAAAGATCGAGTTGAAGTCAATCTTTCCATGGCCCAGCACCCGCCACTCCCCATCCGCATAATCTTTCAGGTGGAGATTAGCGATGACCTGGCGAAAGTCGCGCAGGAGGGCAGCCACATCCTGAATCCCCGACTTCACCAGGTGGGCCGTGTCTACGGTCAAGCCGACCGCGCCGGCCTGAGCGGCATCGAAGAACAGCTTGATTTCCTCGCGGTGCATCACCGGCTGGTTGAAGTGATGATGCAAGGTGAGCGTGATCCCCTGGTCGCGGGCCTCGTTGCCAAGCGTCGAGAGCAGGGCTGCGCTTTGCCGGATCTGTGCGGTCGTGTCGCCGGCGCGCGGCTGGTTGTCCACAAAGATCACCTGTTGGGTCCCGACTTGTGCGCCAAAGCGGAAGCACTTGCGTAAGATCGCGCACCCCTCATCGTCCAGTGGGTGATAGAAGATGAGGCCCGACGCTACCCCTGGCTGTTGTCCCCACACATCCAGGAAGCGCTGTGGCTCGTCCAGGTAGGGCAGATATTGTCCGGCCTTCAACTGCAAGCCGTCGTAGCCCACCGCGCGAAAGCTTTCAAAAAGAAGCCGCTGCTCTTCTTGGCTGCGGGTCGGTCGTGAGAAGGCCAGCTTCATATCGTCACCCCTGTCGCAAAGGTCAGCTCGTGTCCCATTTGGGCGGAGCTGTAGGCCGCATCCAGCAGCGCGATGGTCTTGAGGTTGTCGCGGCCACTGTTGGACGGCTCACGGCGCTCCTCAAGCGCACGCAGCAGCTCTTCGAGACCGGCGTAGGCCGACTCCGGCTTCTTCTTGCCGGCATAGGGGTTGGGCCACTGTTCCTTTGGCTCGGACCGGTTCTCTTTGG
>DATLZJ010000450.1:0-4732 GCA_035574055.1 Caldilineaceae bacterium | reverse complement strand
TGATGGGGGTGATGCTCTTTAGCAGCCTGCTGGATGGGATGTTGCCCGCCGTGCTCTCTAGAGGCAACGAGACTCCAATGCCAGGGCCGGCAGCGACGGTGGCCGCAGCGCCCGCCGCCGAGACCGCCATTCCGGCGCCATCCACCCCTCCGCCTTCGCCCACGCCGGCGGAGTCGCAGGGTGGGCTGGCGGTGATCAACTCGCCGGAGCGCACGCCGGACCCGCCGGCGACGCCAAGCCCTGTTCCGCCGCCGGCCGTGCCGCTGGAATCGGCGTGGGCGGACGCGCAGGCCTTCTTTGCCGAGCGCGATTGGCAGTCGGCGCTGGACTGGCTGACCATTGTGCGTCGCATTGACGACACCTATGAACGGGCGCAGGTAGACTCCATGTTGCGCACGGCCTATGTGGGGCTGGTGACCCAGGAGACCGTGGCCGGTCGTTATGAGGAGGCGCTGCGCCTGTTGGATGAAGCCCTCAAGCTCCTGCCGGAGGACCCAACGCTCCTGTCGTTGCGCCAGGCCACGGCGCAGGCCCTCTCCGCTGAGGGGGAGGAGCGGAGCCAGGCGCAGCGGAGTCTGCAAGCCGTCTATGCCGATTATGCGGCGGCGCTCATGGCGGCAGGCGAGCCTTGCGCAGCAGCGGATCAGGCGGCGGCGGCCTTGCAGCTGCTTGCCGGCGCCGAGCTGGTAGACCAACAAGCTGCTTACCGGCGGGCATGTCAGGAGCAGCAGGACCGCGAGGCGTTGGCTGCCCTGGGGGGGAGCATCATCTACTCAGCCCAGCAGGGCGATCTCTATCGCGTGTTGCGGATGCCGGTGGGGCCGGACAGCCCCTCCACCGTGCTCATAGAGGATGCCGCCCAGCCCAGTCTGCGACCCGATGGGCGGGTGATAGCCTACTACAGCACGCGTCCCGACGCCCAGGGCCTCTTCGGCTTTGATCTCATGGCAGGCCTGCGGGCGACGGACCGCGGGGTACGGGTCACGGAATATACGGAAGATGCGCGCGATGCGCCGGCGAGCTGGAACGCCGCGGGCAACCGGTTGGCGTTTACCAGCACCCGCTTCGGCGATGGGCGTTATCGTGTCTACCTGGCTTGGGCGGATGGGAGCGGCAGCGAGTCCCTGGACTACGGCAAAGACCCGGCCTGGCATCCGTCTCAGGACCTTTTGGTGTACAATGGGGTGGGCGAGACGGGTAACCAGCCCGGCCTCTGGCTACGGCGACCCGACGGGAGTGCGCCGGTCCGGCTGACCGACAATGGGAATGACCAGCGCCCGGCCTGGTCGCCCGATGGGCGCTATGTGGTCTTTATGAGCAACGGTCGCGACGGCAATTGGGAACTCTACCGCGTGGATGTCACCGACTTTTCCATCGTGCGGCTCACCAACCACCTGGCCCAGGACGGGCTGCCCACCGTCAGCCCAGATGGGCGCTATGTGGCCTTTATGAGCGACCGTGACAACTACTGGCGAATCTGGTATGTCTCCATTGACGGCGGCGAGGCGCGCCCGCTCGGCAGAATCAGCGGTGAGCTGCCTAGGTGGCTGGAACATTCCATTCAGTGGGTGAGGTAGACGAGCAACGAACTGCCGGCGGCGCAGCGCCCCACGCGCCGATAGGCCGGCTCGAGGGACAACAGATCGGCCGCTACCTTGTCCAGCGACGGCTGGGCGGCGGCGGCGTCGCCACCGTCTATCAGGCCTATGACCAGGTGATGGGCCGGACGGTGGCGCTCAAAGTTCTCCCCCCCAATCCGGATGGGGCAACTTTGGGGCGCTTCCGCCGCGAGGCGCTCATGGCCGGCGCGCTGCGCCACCCTCACATTGTCCGCATCTACCAGGTTGGCGCGTCGGAGCGTGGCGGCGCGGCCTATATTGCGATGGAACTGGTCGAGGGGGAAAGCCTGTCCGACCTCCTGGCGCGTTACGGCCAGCTTCGTCCTGAGGAAAGCTGCAATCTGCTGGAGCCGGTCGCGCGCGCCTTGGCCTTTGCCCACCAACACGGCATTGTGCATCGGGATGTCAAGCCGGGCAACATCCTCTTGCGGCCTGTCAGCCCCGGCGCCCCCCACAGTATCCAGCTTGAGGCGCTGGACCATCCGGTTATGCCCCTGCTATCGGACTTTGGGGTGGCGCGCTTCCTGGACGCGCCGGAGTTGACCAGCACCGGGCGCACCGTGGGCACGCCTGCCTTCATGGCCCCGGAGCAGTGCCTGGGCAGCCGGGAGGTGGACGGGCGCACGGACATCTATGCGTTGGGCGTCGTGCTCTACCGCTGCATCGTCGGGCGCTTGCCCTTCACCGGCTCCACGACCCAGGTGCTCCATGCCCAGGTCTACGACCCTGTTGTCATTGAGGACGGCCTGCTGCGCCAGCTTTCACCCCTGGTGATCAGGCTCTTGCAGCGCAGCCTTGCCAAAGCGCCGGAGGATCGCTATGCCGACGCCGGCCAGATGGCGGCGGATCTGGCCGAGGCCGCGCAGCGGATGCCGCCGGCCTCCAGGCGACAAGTGAGTGAGGCCACTGCAGCCACGGCTACCCTGACCTTGACCAGCGCCGTGGTCCCCCCTCCGCCTAGCGCCAGCAGTCCGGTGACCGTGCTGGTGGCTGGGAGCGGAACCAGCGCGCCGGCCTCTGCGCCTGCGCCCTCTGCGCCGCCGCCCTATCCCCGTGTCCGGCGCTGGACCCAGTGGGGAGGAATGGCCGCCGCCGTGCTGCTGGCGGCGCTGGCCGGTCTCTTGGCAGGGCGGGCGTTTTATCAGGCGGAACAGGCCGGCAGCGTGACGCCTACAGCCCGCGGCCAGTTGGCTGTGCTGGCGCCGCCCGCCGCGTCGCCCGTCTCGACTGCTGCGGCCACTCCTATTGTCGCCGGCGGCGGTACGGTGACGGCAGAGGCAGTTACCCCTCAGGAGGCGGCCATCGCGCCCGCCGCGTCGCCTGCCGGCCAGGGGGCGCCATCCGAGGCTGGACCATCTGGCCCCGGACAGGCTGGTTCCGGACAGCTCGAACCAGCGGAGGATGCAGCGCCTGTGGCGCCGGCCTCCACGCCTGCCGCTCCCCCATCGCCGACGGCGACGCCCATACCGCCGTCCCCGACGCCGGCAGCCATGCAGCCGACCGAAGACGTTGGGGATACGCTGCCGGCCACGCCCGCGCCCCCTACGGTCGCCCCCAAGGCCGGCGAGCCGCTCACCGAGAGCGAGCTGGTGGGCGGCGTCTGCGCAACGGTGGTGGATGAGTTCTTTGTGGCGTTGATGGCGACTATTGACGCCGCGCTGCGCGAGGAGTTTTCCTGCCCGACGGCCCCGGCCTATGGGGCTGTAGGCTATTACCTGGCCTTTGAGCAGGGTTTCATGTTGCGTCTGGACGAAAACCCGCTGATCTATGTATACTACCAGCCGACGGGCGAGTGGGAGCAGGTGGTCAGCACAGCCGCTGCTCCCCCAGCCGGCGAGGGCGCCCCAGCCGTGGAGGAAGGGGCGCCGCCGGGGCTGTTCGGACAGGTCTGGGCAGAGGGCCAGCGGCATATTGCCCTCGGTCGCCCGCTCGCGCCGGAGCCGGCGACGCTGGATGCGCTGGTCCAGGTCTTCACCGGCGGCATCCTGGTCGGTAACAGGGCCGACAACAGCGTGTTCATCTTCCCCCGTTCAAAGCTGCGGCTCTAATCGGCAAGCCACCGGATAGCTGGCCGGCTCATGGATCGCCCCGGCTCCTGGCGCGCCGGTTGCCAAAGCGCCCTACTCGGCGGTAAACTAGAGCCGTGTCTGCCACGATACCACCATTCCAAGCCATTTCTAACCCAGTCAAGGAGGACGTAATGAAGACGCCGTTTGGGAGCAAACCACGGATCGGGTCCAGGGGATTCCTGGCGAGCACGGTCCTGGTGCTGGCGCTCGCGCTGGCCGGTTGCGCCGGTATACCGGTAGACCTATCGCAGTTGCCCTTCGTGTCGCAATTCCTCGCGCCGACGCCAACCTTCACACCCACGCCGGTGCCCACGCCGACGCCCACGCCGGAGCCGACCAACACCCCGCGACCAGGTGAGACGCCGGAGCCGCCTACACCGACCCCCATTCCGACGCCGCAGGTCACCATCCCGCAGGGCTTCACGCCTGTCCTGGATGAGGAGCGCGGCTACTCGCTGGCGGTTCCCGCCGGCTGGAGCGCGCTGGACCTGCGCAGCCCGCAGTTCCAGAACCTTGCCAACACCTTTGGCATGGGCGCGCAGCTTGGCCCGCTCAACGACTTCTTGGCTAGCCCAGAGGGTGAGGCGCTGGGCGTCATCTATGTGACTGACCTGATGAACGCCATGTTCGGCGGGCTACCCACGGCGCTGAACGTTTTCGTCATTGATGCGCCGGGTGTCACCCCCGACTCGTTGTTGGAGTGGCTCCAGGGGCTGTTGGAGGCCAATGCCGCCATGTTGGGCGATGTCGAGATCCGCGATATGAACACCGCGGTCATCAATAACATACCCGGTGTGCGCGGCTCGGCAGTCGCCGACCTCTCCTCCTACGGGGTCAATGCCCAGGTCTTTGCCAAGGTGGTTGGGCTGATCGCCAACGACAAGGTCTATGTGCTGACCCTGGCAACCCAGGCCAATAACCAGGCTGCCAAGGAGCCGGTCTTCGACCAAATTATCGGGACCTTCCGGCCCGAATAAGAGGTACTTGGCCCGGCGCATAGCGCCGGCTGTGGAATGATGCGACGCGTAGTGGGAGCCAGCAACC
>DATLZJ010000449.1:0-3334 GCA_035574055.1 Caldilineaceae bacterium | reverse complement strand
CGCTGCAAATCCTCCTGAAACGGGTCAATCGCCAGCGCCTGCGCCAGGGCGGCCAACGCCTCTGAGTAATCGCCCACCGCCTCGCGCCGCCGGCTGAACATTTCAAAGCCCTTGATGGCGAGCCGGCGGTAGTGCTCCCGTTCTACTGCCATCCAATCCTCATACTCCGGCGCATCAGGCAACTCGAAGCCAGCCAGGAAGTCGCCGCGATAGGCGGCCAGCGCCTCGGCCAGCCGCCGGTCATCCGCTACTTCATCGGGCCGGGCGCTGTCCGGTTTGGCGGTCACAGCTTCGGCCAGACGGCGCACATCCACCTCGACTTCGCCGGTGAGGGCCAGCCATTCATCTTCGCTTTGGAAATGGTCGCCTAGCTCCTGGCGCAGGCTGTAGAGGGTGGTACGCAGGTTGTGGCGGGCAGCAGCCGGGGCATGGTCAGGCCAGAGCAGCCCCAAGACTTGTGAGCGCGAGACAGGATGTGGATAGGTCGCCAGGTAATAGAGCAACGCACGGCTCTTACGCCGTTTGAGGGCCAGGGGCCGGCCTGCTAGGAAGACTTGCACCGGCCCCAAGAGCTGGATGGACAACATGACAGCATAGTACGCTGCGCCCTGTCAAAAGTCAAAGCGTTAGGGTTCGCCCAGAGAAGAAATCCGCTGGGCGAACCGTCTAGGCGTCCGCCGCGACCGGCTGATCCGGCTCGATCAGCGGCTCATCGCCGGCCAGCCGCAGCCCGCGCCCATAGAGGACGACCGCCGGCGTGAGGATGAGGCCGGCGACCACCAGCGCGGCGCGCAGCGAGCGCAGCCCCACAAAGCCGACCACCGGCCCGCCCGCCACTTGGCCCAATGCATCGGCCTGGCCCACCATGGAAAGCACGGTGGCGCGCACGCGCGAGGGCAGGTGTTGGTTGAGCCAGGTCGAGGCCAGCGGGTACTGGAGCGAGCGCAGCACGCCGCCGCTCCAGAAGGCCGCCACGCCCACCGCAAAGCTCGGCGCCAGGCCAAAGGCCACCACGCTAACCACCAGCCCTGCTGTGGTCGCGAAGAGCAGCACGCCCAGCCGCCGGCCATCGGCCAGGTCCAGCCGGCGCACCAGCGCCTCGGCCACGGCGATGCCGATGACCATGCTGCCCGCGTTGAGCAGCCCGATCCAGACCACCGGCGGCAGCGCCGGCCAGACCGGGAAGGCCAGCGTCTGGAGGAAGTGAGCCTCCCAGAGCCGGTCAAAGCCCTCGCTAAAGGCGCCAAAGACAACACCGACCAGCGCCAGCATAAGCACCACGGGCCGGCCGCGCACCACCTTGGCCCCCGCGCGCGCGATCTCCCGCATGGTCTGCCAGGGGGCGGCAGCCTCGCGGGCGGCCGGGCGAAACCCCGTCTCGGGCATCGCCAGCGCCAGGAAGGCGCTCAGGCTCAGGAGCAGCGCCCCGCCCAGCACGATAGGCAGCGCCAGGTGGAGGGTCGCCAGACCAGCGCCTGCGGCGATGCCGGCGAAGCTGCCGATCCGGCTGACCTGGCCCTGGCGCAGGTAGACCCGGCCCACCGCGCTCTCGCCCACCTCATCGGCGATCCAGGCGCTGCTCGCTCCGCTGATGAAGGTCTCGCCGACCCCGCGGATGAACTCCGCCGCCAGGATGGCCGCAAAGAGGGGGAGAAAGCCCTGCATCACATAACAGACCCCGATCAGCGCGACGCCGACGATCACCGACAGCCGCCGGCTGTAGGTGTCGGCGACCACACCGGTAGGCACCTCGAAGACCAGGATCGTCCCCTCCAGCAGGGTGCCCACCAGCACCAACTGGAGCGGGTTCATGCCGACTTCCTGGACATAGTAGACGGCCAGGATGGTAAAGATCATGCTGGTGGCAAAGGCTGCCACCGCGCCCATGATCAGATAGACTTTATAAGCGTCCAGCCGCAACACACGCTTCTCCTCTGGATAGTCTGCTAGATAGGCTGCTGCATCGTCTCCGATGCAGCGCCAATAAAATGAGCCACAGGCAAGGACCCTGTGGCCGGTGGAATGGCAGGCGCAACCCATGCCGAAACGGCAGGCTCGCCCAACGCCAATCAAAAAAGGCCACAGGCAGGAGAACGCCTGTGACCACTGCCCTGTGCGCCAGCCTGCGGCTTAACGGCGCATGGACAGACGGAGGCGGTCCCCATGAACTGGACAATATCGGTTGCGGCTGGCGACTGGCATGGCGACCCCCTCCTTTCTACTTGGAATGACGGCTGATGAATGATGAACTGCCAATAACGGCGCAATTGCGCCTTGAAAACTCACCGATTATAAGGGACTCAGCGCCACGCCGCCAAATTCGTTAGGCTGTATTTTGTGGGGTGGAATGACGAGCGATGATGGCCTGAGCAATGCCCGCTCGGTTGCCTTGCTCGCCTTGTGGTGGTAGAGTGGGCTTCCGCCACACCTATCCAATCTACAAACAAGCCCAACCAGAAGCGTCTGTCAAGAAAACCTGTTGTCAAGAGATTTAGTGAGGTAGATGATGGAACAGCCGTACCAGACAAACTTCTACGAAGGCATGTTGGCAGAGACAGTGGTACACCCCGGCTTTCAGGGAGAGTGGATCAACGCCTACTTTGCGCGACCGCTCGGCCCCGGACCCTATCCCGGCATGGTCCTGGTTCACCACATGCCGGGTTGGGATGAGTGGTATCGGGAGGCGACGCGCAAGTTTGCCCACCACGGCTATGCCGCCATCTCGCCCAACCTCTACTTCCGCGCCGGCCATGGCGCGCCCGACGACGTGGCCGCCAAGGTGCGCGCCGAGGGCGGCGTCGCCGATGACCAGGTGCTCGGCGATCTAGAGGGGGCCATGCGCTTCCTGCGCAGCCTGCCCTACATCAGCGGCAAAGTCGGCATCTTCGGCACCTGCTCCGGCGGACGCCATGCCTATCTGGCCGCCTGCCGGCTCCAGGGTTTTGACGCTGTCGTGGACTGTTGGGGCGGCGGCGTGGTGATGGCCCCCAATGAGCTGACGCCCAAGCAGCCCGTCGCGCCGATTGACTACACCAAGGACCTCTCCTGCCCACTCCTGGGCCTCTTTGGCGAGGAGGACCAGCGCCCCTCGCCGGAGCAGGTCGCCCAACATGAGCAGGAGCTGAAGAAGCACGGCAAAGCGTATGAGTTTCACATGTATCCGGACGCAGGGCACGGCTTCTTCTACCATGACCGGCCTGCCTACCGCCAAGCCCAGGCGGTGGACGGCTGGAAGAAGGTCTTTGCCTTCCTGGAGAAGCATCTGCGCGCCTAAGATGGGCGCAGCCAGCTTCCGTAGCTGCGGTATCCGGCGCCACTGGCGGCGCGCAAATTT
>DATLZJ010000448.1:0-4158 GCA_035574055.1 Caldilineaceae bacterium | reverse complement strand
TCTCACCCGGCGCGCCTGGCAACTGGCGCGCCAATAGTTGGATGATTTTGCCATAGGCGTCTAGGTGAATGGGCATCTAGGTGAATGGATGAAAGCCTGGATTCGAGACTACACCCCTTCAATCACCCGCAGACATTGATCGATCTCATCAAGCGTGTTGTAGTGGACCAGGCCGAGGCGAAGCAGGCCGCCGCTTGCCTCTACGCCCAAAGCCTCTCTGAGGCTTTGGGCGTAGAAGTTGCCGTGCCAGGCGAAGATGTTGGCGGCAGCCAATGCTTGGGCCAACTGCTCCGGGGTTGTCCCTTCCTTACGCAAGGAGACCGTCGCCACCCGCTTATGCCAGTCAAGCCGGTTGGTGATGCCATAGATGCGCACCCGGCTCACGATCTGCAAACCGTTGAGCAGCCGTTCGATCAACATCATTTCATACTCATGGATCTGCTGAAAGGCGGCGCGCAGCTTTTCCCGCCGGGGCGCGCTGAAGAGTGCGCCGCCATAGACCGAGCCTAGCTCCGCCAGATAGTCCACCGCGGCGGCCAGGCCGGCCAGCCCCTCATGGTTCAGGGTGCCCGTCTCCCACTTACCGGGGGGCAAGTTGCCGGCGGGGCGCACCCGATAGGCGTCAAGCCGGGTGAGATGCTCCCGCTTGCCGTAAAGCATGCCTATATGGGGGCCGAAAAACTTATAGGCGCTGCACGCCAGAAAATCACAGTCCAGCTCCTTCACGTCAATCAGCCGGTGGGGCGCGTAGTGGACTGCATCCACAAAGGTGAGCGCGCCCACCTCCTTGGCCCACTGTACCGCCGTCTGCACATCGTTGATCGAGCCGCTCAGGTTGCTGGCATAGCCGATGGCAACCAATTTGGTGCGCTCGCCGATCTGCTCGCGCAGGTGTTCCATATCCAGCGTGCAGGTCTCCAGGTCGGCATCCACCCACTTGACCGCTGCACCGGTATCGCGGGCCAGCGCCACCCAGGGAGCGACATTGGCATCGTGATCCAGCCGGGTGACGACCACCTCATCGCCGGCGCGCAGCTCGCGCGCCAGCGAGCGGCTCAGGTGAAAGGTCAGGCTGGTCATGTTGTTGCCGAAGACCACCTCATCCGGGGCCGCGCCCAGGAGATCGGCGGCGGCCTGGCGCGCCTGGCCGATGAGGGTATCGGTACGGCGGCTGGTCTCGAAGAGGCCGCCGGTGTTGGCATTGCGCCGGGTGAGATAGTCCACCATCGCGTCGATCACCTGGCGCGGGACCTGGGTCCCGCCGGGGTTATCGAAGAAAATGGCCGGCTTGCCGTTATAGAGTTCTTGTAGCGCCGGAAACTGGCGGCGAATGGCAGATACATCAAGCATAGAAGGGTACCTGATTCTGTCGAAGCTTCTGTCCGTGGATGATCAAGATGCTTCTAATTTATAGGGCTTTAGGAAATTAGACGGCACAGATGAACCGTTGGCGCGGCATCGGCGCCAACGGTGGCACGCAGGGCCGCGCTACGACGGCTAACTCGTAGGTGCGGCATCCTGCCGCACAGAGGCGCCAGCGAGAGCGTGCGCTAGGATAGCGCACCTACGGTAACGCGATAGCACTGATTCTGCAAAACCCCCAAAAAGGATGGTGCATAGCAGGTCTTGCCTCCCCTTGCGCGCTCATTGGAGGCGCGGCAAGCCGGGCGCAATCAACCAGAAGCGGTCATGGCCCAACAGCCGCGGCCAGTCGCCCTGGAGCAGGCCGCTCGCCAACTCCGCCATGGCATCCCACGCGCGCCGGCCCCACACGGCGGCCTGGGCCGGCTCGGCCAGGAGACGGGTGCGCGGGGGTGAAATGGTCTCGGTGGGGGGGCTATCGGTGGGCAGACCGGCCAGCCGGCAGGCCCACTCCAGTGCAGCCTGAAAGTCGCCCAGTTCGTCCACCAGCCCGTGGTCGAGCGCCTGTTTGCCCGTCCAGACTCGACCGTTGCAGATCGCGTCTAGTTCTTCATAGGGCAGCGACCGCCCCTCCGCCACCACCTGCTTGAAGCGGTTGTAGATGTGGAAGACCGACTCCTCCAGGGTGCGGCGCTGGGTCTCTGTCCAGGGCTGGTCATCGGTGAAGAGGCCGGCGTTCTCGCCGCGGCGCACGACCTCCCGGTTGGCGCCGATCTTGTCACGCAGGCCCGCCGTCACCCCTTTGACCAGCACCACGCCGATGCTGCCGGTGAGGGTGGCGCGCTGGGCGATGATCTTGCGGCCTGGCGTGGCGATGTAATAACCGCCGCTGGCCGCCACATCGCCCATATAGACGACCACCGGCTTTTCCTGGTCCAGCAGCCTTAGCTCCCGCCAGATCAGATCGCTCGCCAAGGCCGAGCCGCCGCCGGAATCCACATACACGACCACCGCGGCCAGCCGGGGATTCTTGCGGGCGGCGCGAATCTGCTGCTCGACGGTGTTGCTGCCCATCAGCCGCTGGCCGAACACCGGCAGCGGGACCGGGAAGTTGCGGCTTTCGCCCACGACAATGGCCCCTTGCAGGCTCAACACGCCGACGCGCCGGGATGGACGGCGGCGCGGCCGGCGCAAGAGCAGCGAGCGCAGGGAGGCGTAAGGCTTGAGCCGCGCCGGCTGTTGGGCCGTGCCCAGCAGCGCCGCTAGTTGGTCTTCATAGACGATGTGGTCAACCAACCCGGCGGCCAGGGCAGCGTCGGCGGTGAGCGGGGCGCGGTTGATCAGCGCGCTGACCTGCTCCCCCGGCAGCTTGCGGCCCTGAGCAATGGCGGCCACAATGTCCTCACAGAGGCTATCCAGCAGCCAATTGGTCTGCTCGCGCTCGGCGTCGCTCATGTCGCTGCGGATCAGGGGGTCCATTGCGGTCTTCCAGGGGGCGACCTTGATGGCCTCAAACTCGATGCCGGCGCGCGCCAGGGTCTCCCGCCAATAGGTCGGCGCAACCCGCAAGCCCACCACATCCCAAGTCGTCAGGGGGGTCATGGTCACACGGTCGGCGGCACAGGCTACCACATAGGCAGCAGCGCCAGCCTCTTCGAGATGGACGATCAACTGCTTGGCAGACGCGCCAATGGCGCGCAGTTGCCGGTCGCGGGCGCGAAAGCGCTCGAAGAGCAGGGCCAGACTCTGGGCCTGGGCGAGGGTGAGCGCCGGCCCCTTGAGCAGAAAAACCACCCCTTTGATATCCGGATCGCCGGCGATGCGCTCCAGGGCATCGCGCAGATATTGCAGGCTGAGCGGGAGCTTCACGCCGGGCAGATAGGCATACCACCAGGGCACATCGGGCGCGTGCTCGGAGATGGCGTGGTCCAGCGTGATGACCGCATAGTCGGCCATGCGCCTGCGCAGCAGCCGGCGCCGTGTGTTCGCCAGCCCGCACAGCAGTTGTTCCCACGCTCGCCCCAGGCCGCTTCCCGCCAGGCCCCGCCAGCGTCGCCACCGTTCAATCCATGCCATTGCGTCCAGTTCCTATCCCCATACGGGCCATACCTAGGTTCGGCCCATTGTAAGAGATTAACAGCGAAGAGAGAAACCGCAAAAGACACAACAAGCGCAAAGGGCCGCAAGAAGCCTGCTGGCTGTTACCGGCTGGTGACTTGTGGAGAGCTATCTATCGTCGCTGCGGTAAGGATACCGCCCCTATGCTGCTGCTGATTCCCTATTGCCTTCTCTGATCTTTGCGTCCTTTGCGCCTTTGCGGTTAATCTCTCCGAGAGAGGAGAAACGAAATGGCGGTGATTGTACCGACAGAAGAGGAGTTGACGGCGCTGGCCCGGCGAGTGGGGGAGCGACTCCAGGCGGCAGGGCTGATGTGCGCCACGGCGGAGAGTTGCACCGGCGGGCTGGTCGGCCACCTGCTCACCGAGATCGCGGGCAGCTCGGCCTACTTTGCCGGCGGCGCAATCACCTACAGCAATGAGGCCAAGCAGCAAGTCCTGGGGGTAGACCCTCGCACGCTGGCGAGCGAGGGGGCAGTGAGCGCCGCGACCGCGGCTCAGATGGCGCAGGGCGTGCGGCGGCTCTATGGCGTGGCCGTGGCGGTCTCCATCACCGGCATCGCGGGGCCGGGCGGCGGCACGCCGTTGAAGCCGGTGGGCACCACCTACCTGCATGTGAGCGGCGCAGGCAGCCATAAGGATGGCAACCCTAACGAGGATGATAGCGGCGAGGACTACG
>DATLZJ010000447.1:0-5952 GCA_035574055.1 Caldilineaceae bacterium | reverse complement strand
CGACCCAGTACGCGCGCTGATCCCAAAGCCGGATGGCGCGCGCCGCCGGGCGCTGCTCCACAAGGCATTGGGGCTGGCCGCGGCCGCGGGCATCACCAGCGTCCATAACATGGACGGAGACGAAGAGCAACTCAAGCTCTATACCGCGCTGGAGGATGCGGGCGAGCTGTCGCTGCGCGTCTATGTGCCCTACAGCGTCAAGCCCGAGACGCCCATCGAGGCGTTGCAAGAGGCGGCGGCGTGGCGGCAGCAATTCCAGGGCAGCCATGTGCGCGCCGGCTCTATTAAGCTTTTTATGGACGGCGTGCTGGAGTCCTACACCGCTTTGATGGTGGATGATTACGCGGACCGGGCCGGCGACAAGGGCAGCGCGCTTTTTACCGCCGGGCATTTCAACCGGATCGCCGTTGAGGCCGACCGGCTGGGCCTGCAAATCTGCGTCCATGCCTGCGGCGACGGCGCGGTGCGGCGCACACTGGATGGCTATGCCCATGCCCGCGCGGTCAACGGGCCGCGAGATAGCCGCCATCGCATTGAGCATATCGAGCTGATCCACCCCAATGACATTCCCCGCTTCGCCGAGCTAGGCGTGGCGGCCTCCATGCAGCCGTACCATGCCCCCCTGGCGGTTGACGGCAGCGATGTCTGGCCCTACCGGGTGGGCAAGGAACGGTGGGGGGTAAGCTTTGCCTGGGAGACGCTGCGGCAGGCGGGCGCGCGGCTGGTCTACGGCAGCGATTGGCCGGTGGTGAGCATGGACCCGATGCTGGGCATCCATGCGGCGTTGAACCGTCTGCCGTGGGCGGAGGGGTTGCCCGACCAACGGCAGACGCTGGAGAACACGTTACTGAGCTATACGCGGGATGCGGCCTGGGCCGAGTTTCAGGAGGGGATCAAGGGAACGCTGGCGCCTGGGCAGTTGGCTGACCTGGTACTCTTGTCGGCAGATCTCTTCGCGACCCCACCGGAGGAGATCGCCAGCGTGCGCCCGCTCTTGACCCTCTGTGATGGGAAGGTCGTCTTTCGGGAACAAGTATAGATCGAGCGCGCTTGCAGCGCGCATCACCGGCGCGGTGCTGTTGATCGGCTCAAGCGGCCAAGGCGAGCGTCTTGGCCGGGCGCTTGCCGGTGACGGTGCGGATCGCGTCCTCGAAGGCGGTGAGGGTTTCGGCGACATCCTGGGCGCTGTGGCTGTAGCAGAGGAACCACGGCTCGCGCGGGTCATCCTCGGTCATGACGCCGCGCCCGATCAGCGCCTCGGCCAGCTTTTCATAGAGGGTAAAATCGTTGGCGCAGTAGCTGCGGTAGTCGGTGGGCATCTGGTCGCTGCCGACCATAAGGCTGAACATGGAGGGGATGCCGGTCACGACGTGGGGGATGCCGGCGCGGCTCAAGAGGTCGTGCATGCCGTCCATCAGCTCTTGGCCGCGGGCAAAGATGGTCTCGATGACCGGTTCCGTCTCGATAATCTCCAGCGTTGCACAGGCTGCGGCTGCGGCGACGACGTTGCCGCAATAGGTGCCGCCGTGGGCCACCTTGCCCGGCTCAACCACGGCCATGATTTCGTCTTTGCCCGCGACTGCCGAGACGGGGAAGCCGTTGCCCATCGCCTTGGCATAGGCGGCCAGGTCGGCCTTGACGCCGAAGTATTCCTGGGCGCCGCCGCGTGCCAGGCGGAAGCCAGTCTTCACCTCGTCAAAGATCAGCACAATGCCATAGTCGTCGCACAGGCGGCGGATGGTCTCCAGCCAGCCGGGCTTGGGGAGCACGCCGGCCACATTGCCCATGACCGGCTCGACCATGACGGCGGCGATCTCTTCGCCGGAGCTTTCTACCGCCGCTTCGAGCAGCTCAAAGTCATTGTAGGGCAAGGAGATCATGTACTGGCGGATGGCGGCGGGCATCCCTTCGGTGCCCTTGACGCGGCGCGGCATCTGCCGCGGGCCGAGCAGGTCCGCATCTACCCCTGGCGTGCTGTACATGACATAATCATAGTTGCCGTGATATTGGCCCTCGAACTTGATGAAGCGCTCGCGGCCTGTGTAGGCGCGGGCGATGCGCAGCGCGTGCATGGTCGCCTCGGCGCCAGTGTTGGAAAGGCGAACCTTGTCCATGCCGGTCATGCGGGTGAAACGCTCTGCCAGCTCGATTTCCCAGGGTGTGGTGAAGGCGAAGAGGGTGCCGTCTTGGATGGCTTCGCAGACCCGGCGGTTGACGGCAGGGTAGGCATGGCCCAAGATGATGGGGCCGAAGCCCAAGCGATAGTCAATATAACGGTTGCCGTCGGCATCCCAAATATGGGCGCCCTGGCCGCGCGTGATCACAAAGGTGCGGTCGTCGCCCCAGTAGCGGAAGTTAGAATTGACGCCGTAGGGGATGTACTGTTTTGCTTGATGGAAGAGCCGGCGAGTCTGGCTCAGCTCGGTACTCATAAAGTCTCCCGTGAATGATGTTGGGTTGGAAAGACGAAGGAGTCCGATCGGTGATCGGACGGCGGTCGCGCTGCGGCGAGGCCGGAGCGCTGTGCGTACAGCGACCCCTCGCCGGGCGACGCTGCGGGCGGCGAGTCCCCGCACGTCACTCGTCTTCCAGATAGACTTCTTCCCCCCCTGGCACGGGTAGGGCCAACATCTTCACGATGAGCAGCTCTATCATACCGGCTAACCTGGCTCGAAAGAGAGTTACTTGCCGTCCTCCGTCTCAAACTTTGGAGGGAACCCCGTCTTGCCCGTTGTCTCTCCCGCTGTGCGCTCCCGCGGGCGGGGCGCTATTGGGGCGCGGCCATCCTCGGAGACTGCGGGCGAATCCCAGGCGTAGATTTCTTTCACGATGTCCAGATAGATAAAGGTCTCCGTATCGCGCACCCCCTCGACGCTGTAGAGCTTTTCCGTCAGAAAGGAGAGGAGGTGGCTGTTATCCAGGCAAAGCACCTCGACCAGCAGATTGTAGGCAGCGGAGCAGATGGTCAGGTAGATCACCTCGTCAAAGGCGGCGATCTGGCGAGCAATCTGCTGGAGGCGTTGGCCTTCAGCCTTGACGCCGATCAGGGCCATGGTATGGTAGCCGATCTTGAGCGGGTTGGTGACGGCCACCACCTGCAAGATGCCCTGCTCGTTGAGCCGTTGGACGCGCTGGCGAATCATCCCTGGCGAGACGCCCAACTGCTCGGCGATCCGGCTGTAGGGCGTGCGTCCATCTTCCTTCAAGGCCGCGATGATCGCCCGGTCGACCTTATCCATTCTCTAGTTCATACCCTCACCATTGGCAATCAAATCGGCAATCAAATCGGCAATCGTATAGGGTTCACCGGCCGCGTAACGGGTGCTCCTGCGCCCATTATAGCGCAGAAGCGCATGGCGTCAACCCCCGAAATGATGATCTTGATCTATGGAGTGTAGAATATTGCGGAATTGTTACTATGCAGCCCTGAAAATGTGGAATATGACCTAGAAACAAAACCGCCCTGTAACGTTGGGGTGCGTTACAGGGCGGTTTTAGATGAGCGGCGGTTAGAAAGCGGCGCTTTGGTTTTGCATCCCGGCCTATTCCGGCTTTGTGGAGGAAGCCTCCGGCGGTGTGGATGGCGGAGGTAGGGGTGTAGCCGGGGGTGTGGGCGGCGTCGGCGATTCGGTGATGCCGCTGCCCGGATATTCCGGTGTGCTGGGGGCGGGCGGTACGTCCACCGGCGTGACCCCTGGGGCCATCTCGCTCGGCGGCGTCACCGGCGTGAGCGGCTCATAGCGCCCGCCACCCATCGGATAGGCGTAGGCCAGTTGCCCATAGAGGTGATAGATATAAAGGTAGGTGACCAGCGACGCCAACGGAACTGTGACGATCAGGCCGATGAGACAGAGCAGCGCGCCGGCGATCAACCCGACCAGACTGATGACAAATCCGGCGACCATGGCGATCACCGCCACAATGACCACCTGCCCCAAGTGGTCCTGGGTCCAGTCCCAGATCTGGCGGAATTGCAGCCCGCTGGAGATCTGCTCGTCGCGGGCGAAGGCGATGGTGAAGCCTGGCGTCGCCACCGCGAGAAAGAGTGCATAGAGAAAGACTAGACAGGAACCGCAGATCAGCAGTACACTGCCCACAAATTCTGCTGCGTCTCCCGAACCCGGATCGAGCAGCGTGCTGCCGATCACGGTTGGAATGGTCAAAACCAGCGCAGGCAGGCTCCAGACCAGCATGACCACAAACAGCTTCAGGCCGCGCACGAGGTCATCTCCCCATTGGTCCCACTCCGGCAGCGGGTAGGGCTGGCCGTCGCGCACATTCTGGAGCAGACGGACGCAATAGCCCATCAGGATCAGAAACCCAAGGACGCCGATCAGAACAACGCTCAAGACGCTGCTCACGATCACCAGACCGGTGCCGATGGCGATCTTCTGTTGCCAGCGGGGGTCTTCCATAATAAAGGTAAGGGCTTTCCCAAAATCCATAAATGGCTCCCTCCGGTGGATGCAGGCCGGGGAGTCTACCCCCGGTCATGATGGCGAGAATGAGATGGCGGGTGGACTGAATGGATAAAAGTCGGCTCCGGGTAGATGGCGCGCTGCGGATTAGGCGCCTAGATATAAAGACATGGACGGGCCAGCCATCCTGTGCTCAACCATGAAAGGCCCGTCTGGGAAGATTGTAGCATAGGCCAATGCCCCCAGCAATCAATCTACCGGCTCTGCATGGCGCCCTTTGCGCCCATCCTTTCTCCATTGATATGTCCATTGATGTTGATATGTCCATTGATGTTCAATGGTTGCCCGCCCAGCTCGGCGTACACGCCTATCTCTACGCAAGACCCTTGGCGTGGGTTTCGCGATTCCACATGCCGATCAGCAAAAGGTCACTGCCTGCGTTATAATAAGGGCCAATGTCATCCGAGATAGGGGGGCCGCAGCTAGGATGCGGCGCCATCGCACGAAGTGGATTACACGAAATGGATGAAACGGCATGATGGCATGGCTTCGCCCCTTGGTTTATCACCTGCTTGCCTGGCTTTGCCTGCTGTCTTTGCTCCTGTTTCCACGCCCGGCGTATGCGCAAGCGAGCGCTGCGCCGGTTCAGGAGCAAGGCCTGGCGGTGACAGCCGAAGGCGGCGGGGTGCGGCTCCGCTGGGATGGAGGCGGGGCTATGGCTGCCGCAGCCGGGTTGGACGGCAATCCGGCGTTGCCGCTTGTCCCCTATGGCGGCTATTTGATCCCCATGCATACGCTGCCCCTTGAATCCGCCGAGGCTACGGCTGCCGCGGTGCACCAGGTGGAGTCTGTTGTCTGGACGGGCGAGCCGGCGCGCGCGCCGGAGTTGGCGCCGCCGGCGCTCGACTGGGAGCCGCCGGCCCAGCAAGGCACCCCTCCGCCGGCGCTGCCGGCCGCGCCGCTCTTTGCGCTGTATGCCGGGATGCAACGGGGCCGGCCGGTGACGGTCTGGGCCTTTAGCCCCCTCTATCAAGACCCTCACAGCGGTGAAGTGCGCTGGGTTGAGCGGTTAGATGCGACCATCGCCGGCGCGCAGCCGGCGAATCTCGCCGGTGAGGCTGCCGTCGCGGCGCCTGATCAGGAGAGCCTATTCACGCCGGTGGCGGCGCTGGCTGCTGCGCCCGGCCCCACCAATCCGCTGGCCGGGCGCCAGGCCGCCAAGCTCTTTGTGAGCCAAGAAGGACTCCAGCAGGTCAGCGCTGCGGCCTTGGCCGCAGCCGGCTTGAATGGCCCACGCTTCCCGAACCTGCGCATTTACTGGCGCGGCCAGGAAGTGGCGCTGCATGAAAGCGATCTCAACGGCAACGGCGTGATGGACGGCAGCGATAGCCTCTTCTTCTATGCCCCGCCCCCGGCCGACCGCTGGAACCCGGAGGAGGTTTACTGGCTGGTGGCGGATAGCGCCACTGGGCTGCGCATGGCCGCACGCAACGGCCAATGGACCGGCGCGCCGGCGCGCGCGAGCGCAGTGGAG
>DATLZJ010000446.1:0-4376 GCA_035574055.1 Caldilineaceae bacterium | reverse complement strand
TGCCTCTGCTGCCTGAGACAACGCACTACTGTGAACCCTTTGGCGGCTCCGCTGCCGTTCTGATCAACAGAGCGCCTGCGCCAGTGGAGACCTACAATGATATTGACGGCGAGGTCGTCAATTTCTTCAAAGTGTTACGCGAGCAGAAGGAAGCCCTCATTGAGGCCATCGGTCTCACACCCTTCGCCCGTGAAGAGTTTGAGGAGGCAGTTTCAGAGCCACTGGATGACTTAAGTCCACTGGAGCGGGCGCGCCGCTTTTATGTTCGCGCCCGCCAAGTTCGCACCGGCTTGGCTCAAACGGCCAGCTCAGGTCGCTGGGCGCACTGTTTGCTTACCAGTCGAGCTGGAATGGCGGGCGCTGTCTCCCGTTGGCTGGGCGCGGTTGAGGACCTACCCGCCATCGCACAACGGCTCTTGCGTGTGCAAATTGAGCATGACACTGCCATCAATGTCATCCGGCGGTATGACAGCCCTGAAACGCTCTTCTACTGCGACCCCCCTTACCCTCATGAGTCACGGGGGGATAGCAAAGCCTATAGATATGAGATGACCGATAACGACCACCGGATGCTTGCTGCGGTACTCCATAACGTACAAGGCAAAGTCGCCCTATCCAGCTACCATAGTGATTTAATGGACGAATTGTACGGTGATTGGCATTGTGTGGAAGCGCCGCCCAGAACGATCCACTCCATTAAGCAACAGAGAACTGAAGTTCTTTGGATCAACTACTCGATTGAGGAAACAACCGCGTGGCGGAAGTCCAATCTCCAGACGACATTCTTAGAGTAGCCCTTCAGAGAGCAGAGGAGGCTGGTGATCGGTCTCTCGTTCAAGATGCCGAAATTCGCCACCGAATTGAAAGCATTGCACTCAGTACACAGAACCGGGCACTCGTGCGCCTACTCCTTTCATGTTCATTGGCCGCAGCGCATAATCCATCAGTAGATATTCGCAAGCCGTACACCGAGATTGGAACACCGGATTCCTTTTCTGGGCGAAGCTATGACGAGAGCCATATCACTCACTTTGTCCAGGTGTATCGGCTACCATGCAATCCAACAACAGCATTCCTGACTCCGGCGTTGCGCAATCGAAATGTAGCTTTAACCCCTGATGTAGACCTGGTAGGCCGCCCGCCGCAGCTCTATCGTGCAGCCCAACAGCTCTTAGATGATGTATATCAGAGGCGTCTATCTGCCGAGGATCTTTTGGCAGAGACTATCCGCTGGCTGCTTATTATGCGCGACGAGAAAGAGCACAGATTGGCACTGCTTATCCGTTCGCTCAACTCAAGTCAGGGTCAGTCTCTTTTATCGGCAGAAGCCATTGTTACGCTCATCGAGCAGCATCTACGGCTTCCTAGGTCCAGCCGCCTGCCTGTCCTGATCGTCGCCGCTGCATACAACGCCGCCAGGGAACAACTTGGAGAGGCAGCGCGCCCGCTCTTGAGTCACAATGCAGCCGATCGGCAAACCGGTTCTCTCGGTGATGTAGAAATTACCTTAATCAGCAGCGATCAGGTGATCACCAGCTACGAAATGAAAACTCGCGTTGTCAGCATAGAGGATATTGACCTTGCACTGGAGAAAATTGCACAAAGCAAACAACCTGTGGATAACTATATCTTTATCACCACCGAACGCATAGACCCAGCCGTTCAGGCTCATGCCCATTCGCTCTATGAAAGCACAGGCGTAGAGTTTGTCATCTTAGACTGTATTGGCTTTCTCAGGCATTTTCTTCATCTATTCCATCGGCTGCGTCACCGGTTTGTTGAGGAGTATCAAGCACTTCTGTTAGCTGAACCGGAAAGCGCTGTCAGCCAGCCTCTTAAGGAGGCATTTCTAACAATGAGACTTGCTGCTGAAAGCATTGATTGAAGGATAAAACGATGGCCAAAATCAACACGGCGCCGCTTAGCGGGATGCGCGACTTTCTGCCGCTGGATGTCCTGCGGCGCACCTATGTTATTGACACCATTGAGCGGGTCTTCCAGAGCTATGGCTTTGAGCCGCTGGAGACGCCGACGCTGGAGCGCCTCTCCACCCTGCTCGGCAAGTATGGCGAGGAGGGAGACAAGCTCATTTTTCGGGTTCTCAAGCGAGGCGAAAAGTTGGACGAGGCGCTGCGCGATTCGCCCACCGAAGACTCGATCAGCGACGCAGGGATGCGCTATGACCTGACCGTGCCCCTGGCGCGGGTAGTCGCCCAATACCGCAATGAGCTGCCGCGGGTCTTCAAGCGCTACCAAATTCAGCCCGTCTACCGCGCCGACCGCCCGGCCAAGGGGCGTTACCGTGAGTTCTACCAGTGTGATGTGGATGTGGTCGGCTCCACCAGCCAGACAGTCGAGGCCGAGGTGCTGGCTGCGGGCGCGCAGGTGCTCCAGGAGCTAGGTTTTGGCCCAACGCACCCCTTTGCCCTGCGCCTCAACCACCGCGGCATCCTGCGCGGGCTGATGGAGACCGCGGGCGTTCCGCCGGCGCTAGAGGATTCGGCCTTGGTCGCCATTGATAAGCTCGATAAAATCGGGTTGGAAGGGGTGTGCGCCGAACTCGGCACGCGCGGGATTGCCCAGCCCGCGGCCGATGCGCTGCTCCGCACCATGAACGAAGCGCCCACCGGCGATAATACGGAGATGCTGGCCTGGTTGGGCGATTTGCTGGAGGATTCGGCGCTGGGCAGTAAGGGTGTGGCCGAGCTAAAAGCCGTGATCGGCTATAGCCAATTCGGCCCCGCGGCGCCGTTCCTGCGGGTGGACCCCTACCTGGCGCGCGGCTTGAGCTACTACACCGGCCCCATCTTCGAGGTCGAGTTTCCCGGCTTCAGCGGCTCCGGCGGCGGCGGCGGGCGCTACGACGACCTGATCGGCATGTTCAGCGGCCAACGCATCCCCGCCTGCGGCTTTAGCTTGGGATTGGAGCGCATCATCCTGCTGATGGAGGAGCAGGGTATGTTTCCCGACCGGCTGGCGGGTCAGCCCCAGGTGTTGGTCACACTCTTCGATGAACCGAGCATCGGCCCCAGCCTTCAGCTTGCCCACCGGCTGCGCGGCGCAGGGCTGCGGGTGGATGTCTACCCGGAAACCGACCGCTACGGCAAGCAATTCCGCTATGCCGACGAGCGCAAGATCCGCTATGCGCTGCTGCTTAGCCCGCGCGAGCTTGAGGCCGGCGTCGTCGCGGCCAAGGATTTGGTCAGCGGCGATCAGGTGGACGTGCCGCTGGCCGAGATCGAGGGCTGGCTCAAGGCACGCCTGTTGAGCGGCGGATAGGCTTCAGCCCTTCCGCGCCAGAACCCAGAGGTAGTCTATCTCGCGGCCCTGTTCCACCTGTGGCTCAGTCGCCGTCTCCTGCACCATCAGCCCTGCCTCACCGATCAAGCGCAAGAGTGTGCCGGCGTCGAAGCTGCTGAAAAACATCGGCACGCCTAGCCAGGTCCCTACGCCACCGGGAAGCTCGCTTGCCTCGGTGCCGAGGAGCAGATAGCCGCCCGGCTTAAGCCATGTCGCCATCCGTTCGAGGAGAGGCGCATGTTCCTCGCGCGGCAGATGCTCCAACGCATAGAAGGAGACCACCGCATCGAACGAGGCGGGCGGGAAGGCGACGGACCCGATGTCTGCATGGAGAAATGTACCGGTGGGGACATTCTGTCGCGCCTTGGCGAGCTGTGCAGCGGAGATATCAACGCCCGTTACGTGATGCTGTTGGGCCAGGGCCACGTCGGCGGGATCGCCTGAGCCACAACCGAGGTCCAAGACGGATGCGCCAGGCGACAGAAGTGCAAGGAGCTTCTCCAGCCAGCGCATACGCGGCCAGGCCGTGTCCTGCTCCAACCGCGCATAGGCGTCGGCGACCTGATCATACCCTTGCTCAACTACCTGTTTTGGCGCAGGGGCCTCCGGCCTCTTCGACATGGATTCCTCCTTTGCTTACTCCACGTAGGATGTTACCTGAAGCCGAGATCGTGAGCAGAACGGTTGGCGCTTGACCGGCGTGTGTCATGTAGAGGCACAGGGGCGACACGAGTGGTTCGTGTCGCCCCTGTGCATTTACTGCCTAGAGTGGGAGAGTGCGCCGGCTGACGTAGTAGACAACTTCGGAGGTGCGGTATCCTGCCGCACGTCCTCGCCTGACAAACCCCTGCAGTAAGGATACCGCACCTACAAGCGCGCGCTCTTGCTAACACGCCTGTGCGGTAAGGATACCGCACCTACGGATTGGCGCTAGTCTCTATCCCAAAGCTCTGGCACTACTCCCCTACCGGGCGCAGTTGCCCCGTCACCATCAGCACAATGGCGAACGGGTCAGCGTAGGTGCCGTTTTGGTAGACCGGGTCGCCATCCGGCGGCCAGCCGGTCACCCGCAGGTC
>DATLZJ010000445.1:0-2285 GCA_035574055.1 Caldilineaceae bacterium | reverse complement strand
GCGCGGCCGCCATTGCTGGGCTTCCTCGGCATCCCGCCAGGGCTAGAGGAACGGATGACGCCTGAAGAGCAGATATTTGTCGCGGGCATCGTGCGCACGCTGCTGACGGTGAGCCGCCAGCAGGCCGGCCTGGTCAACGAGGCCAAGAACCACGACAGCCGCCAACGCGCGGCCCTGGAGCAGATCACAGCTCCCACCCTGATTATCTCGACGGCGGACGATCCCTTTGCGACGCAGCCAGGCGCCAAGTACACCGCCGGCCAAATTCGCAATGTCCAGTCGGTCTGGCCGGAGCAGGGCGGCCACCTGCTGGTGGGGGGCCTGGAGGCCCTATGGGCCGCGCAGGCGCAGTTCCTACATGAGCCAGAGATCGTCTATAGATGACTTCAGGAGGCTATATGCCATCCCCAGAGCAAATTCTCAACGGCCTGAGTGCAATCGCCAACCAATGGTTGTTCCTGGCGATTGCCTGGCACATCTTTTTCGCTCTTCTCGCTGGCGGCTTGGCGCTGGGCATGCGCCCGTCCAAGCGTGTTGGCGGCATTCTGCTCGCGTTGCCGTTGCTCTCGGTCGCCGCCCTTGCCTGGCTGGCGGCCAATCCCTTTAACGGCATTCTCTTCACGCTAGCAGCCATCGCCTTGCTCTGGATCGCGCTTCGCTTGCCCCAGGAGCGAGTACACATCGCGCCCCTGTGGCTCATGAGCGCAGGCGTTCTGCTCTTCGTCTTTGGCTGGGTCTATCCCCACTTTCTGGAGACGCCTTCGTGGCTGCCCTACTTGGTGGCTGCGCCGACCGGGCTGATCCCATGCCCAACCCTCTCAATCGTGATCGGGCTGAGCCTCATGGTGGGCAACTTCGAGTCGCGCGCCTGGTCATTTGTGCTGGTAGGCATGGGCCTCTTCTACAGTCTGTTTGGGGTGTTCCGGCTGGGCGTTGCCATTGACCTGGTTCTCCTACTCGGCGCATTGCTGGCCTTGCTGGTGATCTTCATACCCAAAGTGGCGGCCCCAAAACAAGCGCTTGCCCACTGATGCCGCTACTGATACAGCTAGAGGCCCCCAGCCGGCGCTGGGGGCCTCTAGTACCACTGCTGTCGGGAGAATATCCATGAAGTTTGCGGCAGGATATGGCATTCTGGTGGGGCTGCTCATGATCGGCCAATGGCTCTTTTTCCTCGCCACAGGCCAGGTACCGGAGCTACAAAGCGAACCCTGGCAAATCTACTGCCATCTCGCCGCCGAATTTGTGACAGCCGCCGGGCTGATCTTCAGCGGAGTTGCGCTGCTCAGGGGCCTGGTCTGGGCAAGGGCAACCTACCTCGTCGCCGCCGGGATGCTCTTGTACTCGGTGATCGCCAGCCCCGGCTATTTTGCCCAACAGGGGCAATGGACAATGGTCGCCATGTTCGCAGGATTGCTGGTCCTCGCGCTCGTTAGTATTGTCCAGGTCAAATCGCTCGTATCGAGCAGCGACCGGAAAGGAAATTGACATGCTCAGCGGTTGACTAGTCACAGATCGATCAGGCCATATTGCGCGGCCAAAGTCACCACTTCGGTGCGGTTGCCTGCGCCCAGCTTGCCCATGATCGAGCTGACGTGAAACTTCACGGTCCGCTCGGTGATGGCAAGCTGGGCCGCGATCTCTTTGTTCTGCAAGCCCTTCGCCAGCGCGCGCAACACCTCCTCCTCCCGGCTGGTCAGCGGCTCGACCGGGCCGGGCGTGTGGCGTTGCTCCGTCACCCGGCGCAAGAGCCGAGAGGCCACGACCGGCTGGAGCAGCGAGCCGCCGGCATGGACAACACGGATGGCGTTGAATAGCTCGTCGCGCGGCGCGCCCTTGAGCAGATAGCCTTGCGCCCCAGCCTGGACCGCGGCCAGGATGCGCTCGTCGGTATCAAAGGCAGTAAAGACGATGGCGCGCAGGGCCGGATTTCGGCTGCGTATGGCCTGGAGCGCAGCCACCCCGTCCATCCCCGGCATCTCCAGATCAAGCAAGATCACGTCCGGCTGAAGCTCCGCAGCCAGGCGCACCGCCTCCGGCCCATCATCTGCCTGGCCACAGACCTCTAGATCGGGTTGAGTGCTGAGGACGGCGACCAACCCATCTCGCACGATGGGGTGGTCATCAACGACAAGAATGCGGATTGGAGTTATCGCTTGGTTACTCATGGTAATAAGAGATCATACTGCAAAACCTGATAGAGGGCGACGGGGGCGACCGGTCCCAGCGCCGCCGCTACCGGGGCAAGGCCGCTGCGGTCCCACCAACGCAGGCCGGCGGGCGCC
>DATLZJ010000444.1:0-11514 GCA_035574055.1 Caldilineaceae bacterium | reverse complement strand
GGTGTTGATCGGCGCAGGCTTTGCCGGCTTGGGCGGCGCGGTGTTGACGGTCGCCCAACTGGGCATCTTCAACGAGGGGGTGACTGCCGGGCGCGGTTGGATTGCCGTGGCGCTGGTCATCTTTGCGCGCTGGCGGCCGGGGCTGGCCTTCGCCGGCGCGTTGCTCTTCGGGATTGCGACGGCGCTCCAGTATCGCATCCAGGCGCTGAATCTGGCAGCGATTCCCTACGAGTTGTTGCTCATGCTGCCCTATGTGCTTACCATCTTGGTGCTGCTGCGCAACACCGGCCAGATGGCCGCGCCGGCGGCGCTGGGCAAGCCTTACGTGAAGGAGTGAGAAGACAGCCCCAAGTTGTAGCATTATAGGCGCGGCAGGATGCCGCGCGGGCCGTGTCAGTCAGAGCGTGCGCTAGGATAGCGCCCCTACGGGAGAACGATGGCGTTGATTTGCTAAACGCCTAGACGCCATACCTACAAGCCGCTGTGTATCGGGTAGGGGTGCGTCGCCCAAGGCCGAATCCCCTGAGCGACGCACCAGACAGCTATCCCCGCGGGATGCCTGCCTGCTCGAAGGCGCGGGCGAGGGTCTGGTAGGAGAGGGTGGCTGCGGCCAGCGGGTCGTAGTTGGGCCGGCGCTGGACCATCATGCTGACCTCGGCGTTGATGAAGCCGTCGTAGCCGGCGGCCTGCATGGTCTTGAGGTAATCCACATAGTCGAAGTCGCCCTCGCCAGGGATGAGAAATTCGTAGTCCGGGTAGCGCCCGCGCTGGTCCTTGACATGGGTGTGGACGCTGTAGGGGACGAGGGCGGCTACGCTCTCGGCGGTGGGAATCCCCCAGATATCAAAGTGGCTGATGTCGAAGTTGACCCGCAGGTGAGGCGAATCTACCATCTGGAGGATTTGCACCATCTTCTCCGGGGTATCCACCAGCCCATCTACATGCGGCTCCATCGCAAGGATCACGCCGCGGCTGGCGGCATAGTTGACTATCTCCGCCAAGCGCTCGGCAAACAGCTCATGCTGCGCCTCCCAGTCTGCGCTTCGCCCGCCGGAGAGGGTGTTGACATAGGGGGGCACGCCGTTCTGCGCCCAGTCCACCGCCAGGTCAATGGCGCCCTGGAGCCGGGTCACATTGCGCGCGTGGGCATCCGGCTCCGGCTCCAGCAGGCTGGCATGGCCGGCAATAGCCGACAGGATCAACCCGTGGTCTGCCAGCAGGCGCCGGATGCGCTGCCGCTCCGCCTTGTCCAGTGTGCTCAACTCGGTGCTCCACCCCGGCCCCACCGCGATCTCGATGCCGTCGAAGCCCAGCGCGGCGATGTGGTCTACTGCCTGGTCAATGGAGAGCTTGGGCATCCCCCAAGTGCTATAGCCCAGCTTCATACCAGCCCCAACCCCTCGTCAATCTCGCGCTGGTAAGCGTCCACCTGCTCGGCCAGCACCTCGTCCACCGTCACCACCCGGCCCAGCACGCCCGACTCCAACATGGCGTAGGAGAGCGCCACCGAGCGCGTCCCTTGGGCAGCGTCTACCTCCACCGGATGTTCGCCCAGGATGGCGCCGGCAAAGTCGTCGTACTCGACGGCGATGAGCTTGCGGTCGGTCTGCTCGAAGGGGAAGTCATAGCGCCAGAGCCGCTCGCCGCCAAATAAGGTCGCCGTCGCCCGGTCCAGTGCAAAATCGGGGACCAAATCCAGAATTCGCTGGTCGTCAATCACCTGGTCGCGTCCAAGATAGAGGGTAAGAATACGCCCGGTGCGGTCGTTGGGCATATCCATAGAGCCTTTGGAGCCGTGAATTTGGCGCATCCAAAGGCCCTGGCCGTGGGCGGCGTGGTCTTCGAGATATTGGCAGACAGCCCCATTCTTAAAGGTGACGGTGGCGTAGGCGGCATCCTCGGCGGTCGCCTGGAAGCGAGCCGGCATGGCCTTCTGCCAGCGGCCATAGACGCCGGCCGGGTTGGAGACCGACTCCTGCCCCTCGGCGGCCGGGTTGCGGCGGATCGGCTCGTGGAGCCGGGTCTGGGCATAGACCGTGGCGGCCTCGCCCAGGAAGTATTCCATGATGTCGGCAAAGTGGACGCCCACATCCAACAGAACACCGCTCTGGTCCTTCTGATGGCGCCAGACCGAGATGGTCATGAGGTCTGCGCCGCCCGCCGTATGGTGGATCATGAAGCGGGGATCGCCGATCACGCCGGCCTGCAACAGCGCCTTCGCCAGCCGGTTGATGGGGTCGCGGCGATAGTTCTCGGCGGTGCTGACAATGCGCCCGCTCTCGGCCGCGGCCTGGCGGATACGGTTGCCGGCGCGCACGGTCAACCCAATGGGTTTTTCGATCATGGCGTGCCAGCCCCGCTGCACAGCCTCGACGCCGAGCGTGTGGTGGTAGCGGGGGGTGGTGGTAATGTCCACCGCAGCCACGCCGTGGGCCTCCAGCGCCTCCAGGCTGCCCACCACCGCCGGGCGGCGGCCAAAGAACTCCTCGGCCTGGCTCGCCAGCGAGTCGGCGTTCTCGGTCACCGGGTCACAGGCGGCCACCAGGTCGAACTGGGACAGCCCGGCCCGGTGCAGCTCGGCCAGCCCGTAGAGGTGGCGGTGGCCCATGCCGCCACAACCGACAATGGCAAGAGGAATACGCTCCATGGATTGCTCCTTGTAATTTTGGCTAACTAGTCTTGAATCCCGCCTGTGGCCCGCAGCAGCGTCTCCTGGACCAACAGCTCATGGTCCGGTGTGCGGTCCGGCGTCTTTCGTCCGGCCAATACCCCAACGAACGCTTCCAGCTCGCGCTCGTACATCTCTTGGCGGCCCTGTTCGGGCAGCTCGATGAACTGGACGCCCTGCTGATAGCCCTCCGCCGCCTCCTCCAGACAGAGGCGAAGCTGGCGCGCCGGTTCGAAGGGGTCCATGATGATGGCGCTGCCCTTGCTGCCATAGACCTCGAAGCGCCGCGCCATGGGGCGCGGCTCCATGGCGGCGATGTCAACAAAGGCAATGGCCCGGTCGAACTCAAAGACGCCCAAGGTGTTGTCTTTGAAGGCGGGCACGATACCGCTGTCATTGCGGAGGAAGGCCGTCACCCGATGGGGCCGGCCCAGCAGCCAGACGATTTGGTCCAGCATATGGCCGCCCAGGTCATAAAAGATCCCCCCAACGTGCTCACTGATCACCTCGCGCGCCGCCGGCGCCAGCCAGGTGGACATGTGGGCGCGCACCGAGAAGATGTCGCCCAGCAGCCCCGACTTGGCCCAGGCCGCCACCTGCTGAAAGCCGAGGTGGTAGCGGAACATATAGCCCATCTGGATATAGACTTGGCGCTCGCGCGCTTGGGCCACCACCCGCTGCCACTGGGGCCAGTTGTCGCCTGCCGGTTTGTCGTACCAGACATGCTTGCCTGCGGCGACAATTGCCTCCGTGTGCCCTAAGCTTTCCGAGTTCAGCCCCTCCGAGGCGACGGCGTGGATCGTCGGGTCGCCGAGCAATTCATCGGCGCTGTCGAACCAGCGAACCTGGTTGTATGGCGCTTGATGGGCCACGGCGGCGCGGCGGGCCGGGTCCGGCTCATAGACGCCCGCCACCTCCACCTCCGGGTTGCGGATCATGGCCAGCAGCTTGCCGGCCGCGTGGCCGTGCTTGGTCCCATATTGGGCCATCCGGATAAATGCCATCTCTGATCCCTGGCCTTCTAGGGTTGCTCTGCTAGAGTTGATGAGCGGCAGGCTCTTCGACGCTCCCTGTGGCCTCCTCTGTGTCAGAGGTCATGCGCTCGCCGCGCAGGAGGAAGGCGCGGATGTCATAGCGGCCCGGTCGCTCCGGCGCCAGATGGCCGGACTCGACCATCAGGTCCAGCGGGTTGAGCCGCGTGCGCATGGGCATGATCACCTTTTCATGGCAGCGGGCCGATTCGTAAATGGCGTGGATCATCTCCAGCGCCTTGAAACCGTTCTCCCCGCGGCCGCGATGGGTCTCCACCTTGCCCTCGATCCAGTCGGCCAACTCGTCGGCCTGGGCTGCGCCTCCCTCCAGCCACTCGAAGCGGCTGCCCTGCTCGGCCACCTTGAAGAATTTACCGTCCGGCTGGTGCAGCTCCCAGCGCCCGCCGGTATCCTTGCTCATGATCTGGAGGTTGTCGGTGGTCATGTTGATCATGCCCTGTGTGCCATAGATCATAGCCCCCTGGTAGATGATCGGGGTGACATCGCTGAGTAGCAACGCGCGCGCGCCCCTGCTGAACTGGAAGACCCCAATCGCGCAGTCCTCGATGCGTGTGGCCCGCTCATACTGGTCGGTCTTGCGCTCGATGTTGCCCATCACCCAGACGCACTCATCATCGCTCAACAGGTAGCGGTACATATCGGTCTGGTGGGAGCTATAGTTGGGCAGCCCCTGGCCGCCAAAGCTTTGGATCAGTTGGACCTCGCCGATGGCGCCCTGTGCAATCAGGTTCTTCGCCAGGGTGTAGGCAGGTAGAAAACGGCGCTGATGGCCGATAACAAGCTTCACGTTGTTGCGCCGGCAGGCGACCAACATCTGCTCGGCCCGGCCAATTGTATCCGCCATGGGCTTTTCACAGAGGATGGCCTTGGGCCGGTAGGCAGCCGCGGCCACTGTCCAGGTCGCATGGCCGCCGTGCCAGGTGCAGACCGACACCACATCCAAATTTTCTTGGGCCAACATCTGGCGGGCGTCGGTGTAATGATGGGTGGTGATCTGGTGGTAGTGGTCCATCTCATCCATGGCGCTCTCGTTGAGGTCAGCGAGCGCCACGACTTCATAGCGACCACAGTTCAAATAGCCGGCGACGTGGTGGCGGGCGATGCTCCCGCAGCCGATCACGCCGGCGCGCAGCTTGCTGGTCATGCAGAGTTCCTCACACAGGTGCTGTCGTTGAAAAATAGTGAGAAAAATAGTGAATCGGCCCCGGTTAAATCGCAGTAAATCCCCCATCCACACACAAGACCTGGCCGGTGACCATGCGCGCGGCGCCGGAAGCCAGATAGACCACGGCGCCGGCGATCTCCTCCGGCTCGGCGATGCGCCCCATCGGCACCTTCTCCAGGTTCTTGGCAAAAGCGGGGTTCTGGATGGCCTGCTCCAGCAGGGGGGTGCGGGTGAAGGTCGGCGCCACTGCGTTGACCGTGATCTTGTGGGGCGCCCACTCGGCGGCCAGCGAGCGTGTAAACTGGCCCACCGCGCCCTTGGCTGCGGCGTAGACCGCGCGCAATGGGCCGCCCACCACCCCGACTTGCGAACTGATGGTAATGATGCTGCCCTCGATGTTCCGCTCGATCATAGTCCTGGCGACCAGGGTGGACATGAAGAACGCGCCCTTGAAGTTGACATCGGAGATATAGTCGAATTCTTCCTCGGTGTAGTCGAGCGCGGGCTTGGGCACGTTGTAGCCGGCATTGTTCACCAGCACATCAATGCGGCCAAAGCTCTGGATGGTTCTGTCTACAAAGGCGCGTATGCTGTCCAGCTTGCTCACGTCCAGCCCCCAGGCTTCGGCGCGGCGGCCCAAGCTGCGGCAAGCCTCTGCCGTCTCCTGGCTTTCGGTCACATTGCGGCTGCCCAGGGCCAGGTCTGCGCCATATTCGGCGCAGACCGTGGCAATCGCCTTGCCGATGCCGCGCCCTGCGCCCGTCACCACGACCACCTTATCGGTTAGCTCAAAGCTAATTGTGCGTGCCATTTCCACTCCTTGTGCTATTTCTTTGATGTTCTTTGATGACTATCTTTGATGACTATCCGGATTTGATAACAGCCGGCGCCGGCCTGGTAGAGGCGAGGCCCGTCCGGATGCCGGATGCGACTCTGCACCGGCAGAGAACCCGGCCTCTAGTTGGCCGCTCAATCGGCGACACAGGCCGTAAGCCGGTCAGCAGTTGGTCGGTAGCTCAGATCGGTTGGCGACTCAGGAACCGGATTGGGGTTTTGCATGGGCCAGCCTTCCAGCGCTGGTTGGGGAGAAAAGCGTAAGCCAAGCGTAGCGCGCCGGCCAAGGCTTGTCAAACTGCCGGGGGTCTCAACGTCCGGTGCTGCCGCGCCGCTGCTTGCCGCGTGGAGCGGAGGCAAAAATCATAGACTAGCGAACGCTTATCCTGCATGGTATAATGAAGTTGCAGCAGCGGATAGTCCGAGCGGTCGAATGCAGCGGTGGAATGTGTTCCAAAGGAGGGAACCCAATGTCAATCCTCAATATCATCATCTGGATTGTCGTCGGTGGCATTTTGGGGTGGATCGCAAGTCTGATCATGCGTACAGACGCACAGCAGGGGCTTCTACTCAACATTGTCGTTGGGATTGTCGGGGCGCTGATCGGCGGGTGGCTCCTTGCGCCCCTGTTCGGCACGGGCACGATCAACCAAGGGGACTTCAGCCTGTCGGGCTTGCTGGTATCATTGCTGGGAGCGATTATCTTACTCGCCATTGTCAACCTCTTCCGGCGCGGCACTGTACGCTAAACAGCAGTTGGCAACGGAGACTTGACGCTTCCCATCCCTCGGGTTGTCCCAGGCTCGGCTGACGTCAACAAGTTCACTCGACAGATCAAGAGTGTGTAATGCTGCTGCATAGACAGCCTGGTCGCCATGACCAGGCTGTCGTGATTGGCGCCCCCTGCCAAGCGGCAGCGGGTCTTGTATCAGGGCGGCGGCCCGTGCTACAATCAACGCCGGGTGTAGCAGCTCCCTATGCTCCGTTTCACCCTTAGTCACTCGGCAAACCGATAACTCTCGAATACGTGATAACAGCAGTTCAGTTCTGCTGTGCTCTTGGCAATTGGGTTTCAGGGGTATCGGATGCTGTAGTCCGTGATCCTCATCGCCCACACTGCCATGAGCCTTTGCTCGGCTGTAAGCGCCGGTGTGTTCCCGTTTACGATAGACCTATATTGAGGGGTATTGAGGAGGATCTAGACCATGCCTGCTTCCCAATTATCTCGTCGCCATTTTCTGAAAGCAACCGGCTTCATGGCCGCCGGCGCGGTGTTGGCCGCCTGCCAGCCTGCCGCCCCCGTGGCCGAAACCGGCGCGCCGGCAGCCGCTGCTCCCGCGGCGGCCCAAGTAGAGTTAGTCGGCTGGACTGTCCACGGCTTTGATCCGGCCAATGAGGCCCACCAACCCTATCGTGACGCGGTGATGGCGCATTTCAACGCCAGATATCCCAATGCCACCTTTACCTATGCGGACATGGGTTGGGATGAGGTGCTGCGCCAGAACCTAGTGACGGCGCTGATGGGTGGCACCGCGCCGGATATCATCGTGGGCGAAAACTATATTCAACCCTATGCCGAAGATGGCGCATTTCTGCCATTGGACGATGTGATCGCTGATGTCAAGGATGACCTGGTGCCGGGTACCCATGCCGCCGCCGTCTACGGGGGAAAAATCTATGGCATCTCGCAGATCACAGGCTGTTTTGCCTTCGAGCGCAACCCCAATGTTATTGAACAGGCAGGCCTGGACCCGGATATACCACCGGCGACATGGAGCGAACTGCTGGAGCAGGCGGAACAGATCACGAGAGCCGGTAATGGCGAATACTACGGCTATACCTTGCAAGGACCGGTTGGCTTTTTGATCGGGGGCATCCTACGCTTTGCAGTCTACCATAAAACGGCGGGCGCTGAATTATGTAAGGACGATTGTACATATCCCTGGTTCAATAACCCAGCCAGCGAACGGGTGCTGACCTTCTTGCGCGAACTTCATCGCTACACACCGCCCGGCTTGAGCTTTAACCCCAATGAGGGTGAAGTCTATGCCCAACTCTTTCAAGGTGTTTCCGCCTATCAGATCGCTGGCTCGTGGCATGTTCGCTGGGCCAAGGACTCCGGTCTGATGAATGCCCGTTACTCACAGATTCCCATCCCCGACGAGGATGGCGTCCAAGCCACAGGTGTAGTCGGCAATGTCATCCTCTCGGTATTGACCGAGACCGACCACCCGGAAGAGGCATCCTACTTTGTACGCTGCTTTGCTGAAGATGACGTGCAGGATTTGGTCTGGCCGGTCTTTGGTCGCCTGCCTTCCAAGCGCAGCGCACTGGAACGGCTCAAGCCACAGTCGGAAGAGGCCAACGTCATGTTCATTGATATGCTGCTTAACGCCGACCTGGGAGTGCTGCCACAGTGGCGCCAGGACCCGCAGAAGATCTGGACCGTCTACAATGACCTGATCACGAAACTGTTGACGACGGAGGAGCCGGTTCTACAGTTGATGGACGAGGCACAGACGGCGGTCGACGCGGTCATGCAGACTGCATAGGAAATTAGGGGCGCCAGAGCAGGTCTATGGATGGTAGCGGCAAAGCCATTGTTCATCCTGCCCTGGCGTCCCTTGCCTCCTCCTTCGGCTCCTGGAATAGATTGAGGAGCAAAGACATATGCGCGCATCTGCCCAACGGACCTTTGCAGCGCCGTCCGAAAGTCTTGGGGAGCGACTCACGCGCTGGCGGCGCCGGCATCGTCAGGCCGTGGAAGGATGGATCATCCTCACACCGATCCTGCTCTACTACTCAATCTTTTTCATCTTTCCGGTCGCGGCCAATCTCATCGTCAGTTTTACAAACTGGAGTGGCGTCTACCAAAGCCCACGCTGGGCAGGTTTGGCTAATTACCGGATGTACCTCAACCATCCCTATCCTCTCATCCTATTCAACACAACCCTCTTTGCCCTCGTTATCTTGGTGGGCCAAACCACCCTGGCTTTTTTCATAGCATTGCTGCTAAATGAAAAGGTAGTAGGCCGTGGTCTCTACCGCTCACTCTTCTACATCCCGACGCTGACTTCAGCGGCGATCACAGCTCAAGTCTTCTTTGCCTTTATCTCGCCCTATGACGGTATCTTCAACGCGATCCTAAAGGCCATCGGCCAGCCGATTGTGATTTGGACCATCAGCGCCTTCTGGATGCGTCTATTTATTATCCTGTACTCGATCTGGCGAGGTATCGGCGGACCAATCGTTTTATTCCTGGCTGCACTTCAGGGCATCCATCGCGAGATTTACGAGGCAGCCATGGTTGACGGCGCTACCCGTTGGGCGCTAATCCGCTATATTACACTGCCTCTCCTGCGCCCCATGATCATCTTCGTGGTCGTGACCAGCATGATCGGCAGCTTTCAGATGTTTGAGTCAGTCCTGTTAATCTCAGGGGGCGGCCCATCGAATCAGACAAATGTGATGTTGCTGCAAATTTACAATGATGCTTTTGTCAATACACGCTTGGGGTTAGCGGCGGCTGGCTCCATGATCACCGCCCTTGTCCTGCTAGGATTCACCATCACGAATATGCGACTGATGAGCCGTGGGCAGACACAGCTACAGTAGGCGACGGCAAGCCGATGGCCGAGACGGAGCGTGCGCTTCCAGCGCGCTCGTCCTTCCTTGCATACGATGCCGGCGCCGTCTTGTCCCCTTGATCCCATCTAGGAGTGGAGTGGGAGCCATATGGTTGGACAAAAAGCGATAGAACGCTTCTGGATTTACTCGATACTCATCGTCGGCAGCGTCCTCATGGCCTTCCCGATGGTCTATGCCGTCCTAGGGTCATTGACCGATCTGGAGGACTTTTATGCCAATCCCTGGCTGCCGATTCCTCGCAAGCTCTATCTGGAAAACTACACAATCATGTTTTCGCCGGAATTCGGACGCACAGTCGCCCTATGGCGATGGGTTTTCAATACCCTGGTGCGTACTGCCTGGTATATCGCTGTGCCGGGCACTGTGGCCGTATTGGCAGGCTATGTTTTTTCCAGACTTAAGTTCCGCGGGCGCGATGCGGCGTTTCTCTACCTACTTAGTTCCATGATGGTGCCCGGAATTGTCTTTTGGATTCCTACCTATGTGATGATGGCGCGTTTTCCTGGCGTGGGAGGAAACAATTGGTTGGGTCAAGGTGGTCACGGCTTTGTCAATGAGTTCCCTGCGTTGATGATCCCAGGGCTGGTCAATGTCTTCTACATTTTCATGCTACGCCAGGCCTATTACAGCATTCCTGTTGACTTTGAAGAAGCCGCCCGCGTCGACGGCGCTACGACCTTGCAGGTCCTATGGCATGTTTACCTACCTATGCTCAAGCCAGTGCTGATCGTGTTGGTGATTTTTCAGTTTGTCGCGATCTGGAACGATTATCAGTGGCCGCTGATCGTCAGTTCGGGCAATCCGGATATCTGGACAGTGGCGCTGGGTATCCAACGGATGCTCTTTGTCGGCGCCCAGGTCAAAGGTTACCCCGCCGGCACGGTCTTTCAGGACTATCCATTCTCCTTTGCCCTGGCAACTATGGCGACGCTGCCATTGGTGCTGCTTTTTCTGCGGTTACAAAGCTACTTTGTAGAGGGGGTCCAGGGATTTGCATTGCGCGGGTGAGACAAGTAACCGGCGATGTCAGCATTCATTTCTACAGTTACAATGTATAGTAACAGCCTGTTGATTTCTGCTGGGAGCCTCGGTTTTGAGTTCAAGGCAAGCCCAGGGCTGCAACCTAAAGCGCGGCTAGAGCGTCGAAGCCGGCGGCCTGGAGCTGCGCGTGCAGCTCGCCGCGGCGGGCCTCGTCAAAGGGGCGGTTGGGCAGCCGCGGCCGGCCACAGTCATGGCCCAGCAGGCACATCACTTCCTTGAGCGCCCCCATGAAGCCGAAGTCGAAAAGAATGCGGGTGATCTCATTGGCCTGGAGTTGTAGCTCGGTCCCACGCGCCATATCTCCTTGGGCGCGGGCCTGGTGAATCTCCCGGTAAACGCCGGGGATATAGTTGAGCGTCGAGCCGATGTTGCCGCTGGCCCCAAAGAGCGCGGCGAAAAAGCATTCCTCGTCCATCCCCGAAAAGACGGTCCAGCCATGCGGGCCGCGGTATTCCCGGCCCAAGTCCACGATCTGCCGGAACTCATGCATGTTAGGGCCGGTGTACTTGCTGCCGGCCACTGTCGGGATGGGCATCAGGGCGCGCATGAGCGCCACGGCATCCGCCGGGCCGCCAAAGATGTAGGCCAACAGGGGCAGCTCCGGCGCGGCGGCGCTGAGCGCGCTGAAGTATTCGACAATGCTCGCCACGCTGTTGTAGTGGGGCGGGATGATGCTGGCAATGGCGTTCGCGCCTGCGGCCTGGGCATGGCGGGCCAGCGCCGCCGCATCGGGCAGCGCCATGCTCCCCACATGGACGATCACCGGCACGCGCCCGGCCGCCTGCTCGATGGTGGTCTCGGCCACCAACTTGCGCTCCTCGACGGTCATGTAGACGCCCTCGCCGGTGCTGCCGCAGACATAGAAGCCGCCGATGCCCTTAGCGACCAGATAATCCACCACCCCGCGCAGCGCCGGCGCATTCACCCGGTCATCGCGCGTAAAGGGCGTCACCAACGCAGGCCACGCTCCTGAAAAAGCTGCCATAATAGTCTCCTGATTAAACCTAGTTGTTGCAGTCTTGTGTGTTGAGTCTAGCAGGTTGGCGGATGCGCCCGCTGCGGCGCAGGTCGAGGCGCGCCGCCTGCCTCGACCCAGGCGGCGTCAG
>DATLZJ010000443.1:0-10113 GCA_035574055.1 Caldilineaceae bacterium | reverse complement strand
CTGCCACCACTGCCTGCGGCGGCAGCGGGAGTGGTCGCGGCAGCCATGAGCAACTGACGCGCACAAGGCGGCGTCAACAAACCGCCCGAAAGATATCATCTGCCTAGAAGAACCAAGCGGAGACCAACATCATGGACGCTCAACGCCCTGAACCTACTTTTGAGACTTGGGCCGTCATCGAACTCTTCGGACACCAAAAGATCGCCGGCCTGGTCACGGAGGCGGCCATCGGCGGCTGCAACCTGATCCGTGTGGATGTGCCGGCCACAGACCGACAGCCGGCCTATACCCGCTACTTCGGGCCAGGCGCTATCTACAGCATCACGCCGGTCTCTGAAGAGATAGCACGCAGCGTCCTGGCCTACATTCGGCCCCGTCCGGTGTCGCCCTACATGCTGCCGCAACCGGCGACAGACGATGGGATGCAGGAAGAAGAGGAAGGTGATGGGGACTGGTAACTGGCTCCTGGATGTGCCGCTGTTTGCGCCAGAGGCATGGCAATTCACCGCAACCGGCCTAGCTATGCCGCGCGCCTACCGTCCCGCGCCCTCGCGTCCGACCTGTATTGACCTGTTCTGTGGCGCGGGCGGCTTCAGTCTGGGCATGATCCAGGGCGGTTTTCAGGTCATCGCCGCCTGCGACAACGACCCGTCGGCAGCCATCACCTATCTTGCCAACCTGGGCGCATACCCCATCAACCTGGTCTGCTTGACGCCGGAAGACCGGGCAAGGCTGGAGCGGGCGCTTTCGCGCGCGTTCAAGGAAAGGCCCGGAATCCAACGCGCCTATGTCTCCGGCTCGAACCGCCCGCCTGACCGGCCCGGCGTGCCCCACTTCTTCTTTGGCGATGTGCGCAAGCTCACCGGCGAGATGATCCTGCGGGCGACGGGCATGGAGCGGGGCGAGATTGACTGTGTGGTGGGTGGGCCGCCCTGCCAAGGCTTCAGCCGCGCCGGCAAGCGCAAGGTCATGGATCCGCGCAACTCGCTGGTCTTTGAGTTCGCCCGGCTGGTGTTGGAGCTACGGCCCAAGACGATGGTGATCGAGAATGTGCCGGACATCGCCACGATGGTGACGCCGGACGGCCTGCCGGTGCTGGATGAGCTGTGCCAGATACTGGAGGATGGCGGCTGGGGCACACTCAACGCCATCAAGCGCGCCCTCTCAGCCAGCAGCGGCGCGGGGGCGGCGCTGCGCAACGGCAAAGGCCGCAGACCCCAGGCTCACCTGCCGGCAGATGAACAGCTAACACTATTTGGGGAGGCGCAACATGGATAATCTCTTTGACAACGTTCATGCCAGCCTTCAGGGTACACCCAACCGTCGCTGCTTCTACAACGCCGACTGCCCGTTCTGCGGCAAGCCCGCCAAGCCGGGCCACAATCACTTTGGCTACAACGAAACGGGCTACCGCTGCTTTGTTTGCGGGGCCAAGGGCGCATTGGAGCAACTTGCCGGCCACCTACGGCTGAGTACGCACGGCTATGCGCGGCCTACTCACGTGCCGCCGCCGGAACCCAAGCCCATCGCCCGCTGGCGGCAGAACCCGGCCCAACTGCTCGACCGCTACCGTGACCATCCCCGGCGCTTCGACGCCTGGCGGCGCTATAAGGCGCTGTCAGCGCAGACGGTCTCTCGCTTTGATTTTGGGCTGGGTCGCCTGCCCTTCCAGCGGGAAGACGGCAGTTGGTATCTCAGCCGCCAGGAGTGGCTCATCGTGCCCCTGTACGAAGACGGCCAGCTCGTCGGCCTGCTTGAGGCGATCCAGCACGAGGTTCCTGTGGGCATCAAGGAGTACCGCCAGAGCGCCTACGTGCGACACATGGAAAACGTCACGGCCTATGTCGCCGCGCTACTTGACTATGCGGTGCGCACAAAGGCGCCGCTCGACAAACGAGCGGCGCGCGCCGTCCGGTAACGCCAATCGCCAGGGGCGCAGCGGGGCCGGAGAGCAGTCGCCGGGGTTTCTCGTCTTGCGGTCTCCATGCCGCAAGGACTCCTCCCCTCGTGAGTTGATCGGCTCAAGGCCATTCCTGGTGGGGCGACTCAGACAGGATGGTAGTCCGCTGCGCTGTGACCAAAGTCCGTTCATGGATGCTCGATATGACGTATGAGGAATTTCTGCAAAGCAAAATTGTCATCAGCCGGCCAGCCGGCTTTGAGGCAAAAGCGGAGCAGTTGCACCCGTCCCTGTTTCCGCACCAGCGGGACGTGATCCTCTGGGCGCTGCGCACAGGCCGGGCCTTGTTGGCCGCCAGCTTCGGGCTTGGCAAGAGCGCCATCCAGATCGAGCTGGCCCGCCTCGTGCATCAGCACACCGGCGGCGCATTTCTCATCGTCTGTCCGCTCGGCGTGCGCCACCAGTTCATCGAAGAGGATGGGCCGCGTCTGGGTGTGACCTTCCGGTATGTGCGCACCGATGCGGAGGTCGCTGCCGCAGACACACCCTTTCTCATCACCAACTACGAACGGGTCCGAGACGGCGATATTGACCCACGGCGGCATACCATCGCCGGCGCCAGCCTCATTATGCTCCCGTTCCGCATCCTTTTCTCTTCGTTTACCCTGTTCAGCCGTGCCGTCCAGGCGCGTTGTCCCCAGTGTGGTCATCCACAAAAAACCTCCCGCAGGGCGCTCCCTGCTTTAGCGGGGAGTGACTGACTTGCATGGTACGCCCGCGACCGGAGCAGACGCTTCAAAGACTAGGGCATGGGCACCAGCAAGGCCGCGCTCAGGCGCACTCCCTGGGCCAAGAACTGCAACGTATCGCTGCCCATATCCCGTTGCGCCATAATGCGAAACTTTGAGCTTTCCGACACGCGCAAGATGCTGGCTGCCTGCCCGCTGCCCCAACTGGCCCCGTGCATGACAACAAAGGTCTTGGTTGCCGGAACTTCCGCATACGCGCCGGCAGCGGGCGCCTGTTCCAGCCAGCAAGCAGCTACAGCATCGCTGCTGCCTGTCGCGTGACCGATGGTCACGTGGTAGGCGACCTGGTAGATGCCAGGCCGCGTGATAAATACCTCGTTGCTGCCCAACAGAAAGCGAGTGGTCGCTAAGTTGATGCGCGTCGTGTTGAGCGGCGCGGGCGTTGCAATGGTGGAAAAGGTCGCGCCCGTCGCGCTGTTATAGAACTCGGCGCATAGATTGCGATCCACTACAGTGAGCAGGTCGGCGGTGAGCAGCGCCGCCATCTCGTCGTTGCGATGCTGGGCATTCGCCATCAGGCGCTCGCTCCTGCCAGCCCGAACTGAGCCAACTTCTGAGAGAATGTCTCCGCCCGCCCGCCCTGAAGCTGGACGCCATGCGGCAACGCAAATGTAACACTCTCGATGAACAACATGCGCGGGTCCTCGCGAAATTTGTCCGGCGTCGGCGCCCGCCCCGGCAAGAAATCGCTGAAGAAAATCCACCGTCCCGGACGTACCCGCCACGGATACACCTCCGCCCCCGCCGGGTCTAGGATCATCTGGCCGGGGTCGCCCAGCCGCATCTCATAGTCAATCGTACTGCTGGCCGGCTCATAGACCGCCTGCCGCCGGTCATAGATGCCAAATAGGTAGCGGCGAGCATTCACATCGCCCATCGCCACCAAGCCCTTGATTAAGGCCAGCGCCGTCTGGTCATTGTTCTCATAGCTCGGCACGCCCAGCGTATTCGTTGTAATCCGGCTATAATCCGTACTGATCCACCCACTGTTGAGCTGCGCGCTGAGAATGTTTTGAATCTTGGTCGAGAGGTTGATCGTCCCTGAACTGGCCGTCTGGTTATAGGGATAGGTCAGGGTATGTATCCAACCCAGACAGCGCACGCGCAACATCGGCGGCTCGCTGCCGCCTATAAAATGGCTGGTGGTCGCCGGATGTTTGCGCTCGGCCAGATAGGTTGAGCGGAGGATATTGGCATTGGTATCAGTGACGCCGGCCACGCTGACGTTGACCGGCCAAACGCCATAGCGCGCCCAACTCTCCAAGTCGTTGAGCGTGCCCGTCTGCTTACGCTCGCCCGGCGTCGGCGGGTTGGTGCTGGTGTCAATCGCCGAGTAGATGACATTGACCTGATTGGCGACCTCGGTCAACGGGCCGCGCGTCACCTCTAGTCCCGCCACCCGTAAGCTCACTGAGTCCACGAAGCCGTCCCACATGACCTCGCCGGCCTCGTCGTAGGCAGTGATGCCCCGCCCAATTCCTTGTTCCAGCCATTCCTCCAAGACCGGCAAAGTGTCCACCAGGGTAAACTCGGCGACATCAAAGCCGCCAAATGCCGAGATCGTGTGGCGCCAGTCCTGGGCGCTGATGGACAGCTCAGTCAAGAAGGCGCCGCCTTGGGGCAGCGGTTGATAGATGTTGAGGGTAAAGCCGGCGCTCGCCCAGTGGCTCGTCCTTCGACTCACTGATCCCCCCGCAACCCCAGATAGCGCTGCACAGCCTCGATCTGCACCGCGCCCACCATCTCCGGGTAGCTGGCCCACTGGCCGTTATAGAGCGCGGCCAGAAACCAAAGCCGCTGGCGCGCGCCTGCCTGGAGCATGGCTGGCCCGCCGGCGATGGCCTGATAGCGTACTTTGATCAGCCCAGCTAGCGTGCGGTTGTAGGCGACCAGCGGCTCCTTGGGGCTGCTCACGCTGTCAATGTCCAAATAGCTCTCGCCGTCTACCTCGCTGGCGTCAGTCGTGTTGAGCGCCGGAATGGTCGCATCCACCGCCCACTCATCAACCGGGATCAATATCAAATCGTAAACACGCGTGGTGATGCTGCTTGCTGTATGATAGGCCTGGAGCACCAGACGCAGCTCGTCGCCCAGATTCTCGGTCAATCCGGCTACGCCAGTATTGGGGATATCAATGCGGCCCAACTCGACCAATTCGCCGTCGGTCATGCTCAAGACAAAGGCGTCCCGGCTAAAGGTCGCGCCGCCGCCTGACCCAAAGACCAGCCTGAGCCGCAGACGCACGTCATCGGCGTCGCCGTTGGTGCGATGCACCCGCACAAACGCCCGGTAGCTGCCGTAGTAGTCGCGGGCAATGCTGGTGGCGATCTGCCAGCTACAAACGTCCTGCCAGGTGTTGGTCGCGCTCGATGTGATCGTGAGCCGCCGGCCCGTCGGCGCAAAACTGCTGTCCTGGAAGCTGCCTGGGCTGCTGGCCGTGACGGTAATGCCGAAGGGCATCTGCTTGTCACTGGCGTTGAGATAAGCATGAAATGTCTCACCGCGCGCCACGCTGCGCAGCCCGACCAACAATCGGTCGCACTCCATATCCGGGCTGCCTGTGGCCTTGTCGCCCACACAGAAATACTTGATGCGCGCCAGCGCCGGCAGCACGCCCGCCACTGTCTCCTCTCCTACTTCGACATAGCCCCAGCGCACACTATACACGTCCTGCACGCCCTGTCGTGGCGGCGTCGGATTGCCGCCCACCGCCGTCACCCGCGCCCGTACCCACCAGCCGCTGATGCTGTTGACCTGCGTCGTCGTCCAATTGGAGAGAATGCGCCACACAACCGAATGCACGCCTGTCGCCGTCAACGCCATGGTCTTATCCTCGGCCGTCAGACTGCTCCAGCCGCTGCCATTCCAATACTCCCAGATCACGGTGATATCCTGCGCCGCCTCGACCAAGTTGAAAATCAGGCTGTTGAAGGGGCCGACCTGCGTGTCGGGCAGGTCGGCCTGCGCGCCGAAATAGACGATGTCGCCCACTGCCGGCGCGTCAGGCAGCAGGGGATGGGGATAGGTGTCGCCGGCGAAATAGTTGGTGTAGGTCCCCGCGCTGGCGTCGAAGACCAGCACATGCGTGAGATTACTCTGCGCGTTCTGGTTGGCGACGTAAACCGGATAGGCGCAGGTCGCGCCCGCGCCCACCTGCGTCTCGTCGCTCTGCGTCTCGATGGCGCCGCCGCCCTCCAGCAGCAGCACCGCGCCCGCGCCACCGGCCAAGAGCGCGCCACTGCTGCTGCGCAAAAAGGCGCGCACCGTGCCAATGGCCGACGACGTGACCTGCGTCCAGGTCAGCCCGCCGTTCTCCGACTTATAGACGGCGTTGGCCGCGCCGCCCCACACGCGACCGTTCATCTGTGGGTCGGGATAGAGCGTGTGGAGCAGCGCCGCCGGCGTGGCAATGGTTGCCGGAACGTCAAAGTTGGGCAAGCTCAGCCGGCGAATGCGTCCATCGCCGCCGCCGAAGGTGTTCTCGGCCGAGTGGAGAATCGCGTCATCCACCCGCACGAGATCGTAGGTTTTGAACTGGAGGCTGGATGAAACGATCTCGTAGTCATAGAAAATGTTGCCCAGGTTATATTTGAGGTTGAGATATTGCTCGATCTGGCGGCGATAGTCGTCGGTGATGGCGTGTTTGAAGAAAATCAGCTCGACGATATCGCCGTCAAAGGGAAGCGTGCCGTCGCCCCGCCCGCCGATCCGCAGCGCCGGCGGGTTGCTGATGGGCGTCGTATACTCATCCGCGCCAACCAGTGTGCCGTCAAAATAGACGCGCCGCACCGGTACAAAGAACGACCATTGCGCAGACACGATGTGCCACGTGTCGGCCGACCAGATGGGCGCAACGTTGGCGTTGAGCCGATGGTTGTTGGTCTGAAGATAGACTTGCGAGACGGCGCGCCGCATCTCCAGATAATGTTTGCCCGTATTGCTGGCCGGCCCCACTTCACCAAAGACTGTCACCGATTCCGCCAGATCGTCCGACTCCTTGACCAACGCAATCGCAACCCAGTTGCTCGATCCCAACACAAAACTGGTGTTGAGCCAGTCATCCACGCCATCAAAACGCACGACGGGATAGCCATTGAGCTGGTTAGCGACATAGGTCGGGCGCTGACTGGCAACCAGTTGCGCGGCGCTAACGCCGCTTTGGGTGCTGGCCGGCGCGGCCGGCCAACTGGCGACCGGCCCGCCATCCACGACGCCAGTGATGTCCTCCGCTCGGAACCAGACGGTCGGCGGCAACTCCTGTCCGTGCGTTCCGATATAGCCTTGCGCTGGCGTCCAGGTGACGGCCGGCGCGCGGCGCTCAAACCAAGTATCTGTTGAACGAATGACGGCGCCGTTGTCGGCCGCCCAGCCAACATAGATGCGCCCAACATGGTCTAGCGCCAGACTCTTGAAGTAGTTGTAGGGCGCCTTTTGCCAATGCCGCCAGTTAGTCCCGCTGTCGCTAGATTCCGAAATAATGCCTGCGTCATAGCCCTCGATGGCTGAGAACCCGCCGCCGCAGGCCAGGATGCGATTGCGCGGCGCGTCAAAGACCACGTCGTAATAGCCCGCGGTGGTGGCGGCGTCGCCGCTCAGATCGGTCGGGTCGAGCACGCGTGTCCAGTTGACGCCATTGTCTGTGCTGCGCCACACCCCACGCACGCCGCTTCCGCCCGACACGGCGGCATAGAGCACGCCGCTGTTGTCTTTCACCAACGCGTTAAGGGCGTCGCTGGTTGCGCTGCCCAAGGTCGCCAGCAAGGACCAGGTTAATCCGTCGCTGCTGATATATAGCTTGGCCGTGTCGCTGACGCCCGCCAACAGCGCGCCGCTCTGCGCCTCCACCATCGCCAGCACATTGCCTGTCGGCGGCGCAGGCGCGGTTGTCCATTGCGTGAAGGTCCACAGGCGTCGGTTGCCAATCGCCACGCACGCCGCCTCGCCCGGCGGGTGGCTCTGCCACAGGCCATGCTCCAGCCGCAGGGTCAACGTCATCAGCGCCGCGCGGTTGTTTCGGCTCAGAAAGGGCTGGTCATAGGGGTTGCTCAGCTCCGTCACGCTGCCTGCATGAACGACGGCGTAGCGGGTGTTCTGCTCGTAGGCGCTGCGCGCTGCTAGATAGACCGGACGCATCGGCCAGCGGCTTGTCCAGTAGTCTGCTGCCTGCTCCAGCCAGGCCAGCAGCTCGTTCTGGTAGGCGATCAGCGCATCCTGGCTGTGAGCGCGCGCCCGCATCTCGATCACGTCAATCACGTTGTCGAAACGGCGCAGCACCAACCGCCGTCCGGTCGCCAAGGGTGAGCTTGCCCAGACGCCGCCCTCTTTGTATTGCGCCACGGCCGGCCGCCAGGCTTCCAGACAGTAACCGGCGCGTGGGTCGATTAGATTCAGCCGGCGCAACTGGCCGTTGGGCAGCGTCGTACCGTCAGTCAAGTAAAGCAAAGGCGCAGGCGTCAGGGTCATATCGCCTCCGCAATCCAACGCTTGACGCGAAACTCCAGCTCAGCCCAGTCCATCGGCGTATTGACGTGGATGGGGCCGATGCTGTTGGCGATGCTGGCGCCGGTGTGGACCGGCACGATAGAGGCGATGAGGTTGCTCAGGCCGCGCGAGACGCCATTTTCCAGTCCGGCCAGAATCGAGCCGATATGATGCGGCCCGAAAATGCCGCCCTGGCCGCCGGGTTGGTCGAGCTGCGCGTTTATCTGGGATGTGGTTAAGATCGCTTGCACTGCACGAATCATGTGTTGGAAAGAACCGGTTAGTGTGCCGGCCAGTTGGGGCGCCATTCGCGCAAATCCAATCGTCACTGCCTGGGCGAGCTCGGCCATCGCCGTCGCGCCGATGGCGCTTGTTTGTCCCATTGTCGCGCTCAATCCCATCGTGAACCCCTCACCCACGAATGCGCCCAGACGCGCAAATCGCCTGGACGGCGACGCGATCTGCGCTGCCGCGGCCGTGGCCGTCGCCACGGCGTTGACCACCTGTTGAGCCGCCGCCTGCGCCGCCGCTACCTGGCTGTTGATGCCGGCGACCAGCCCGCCTACAAAATTGGAGCCAATAGACTGGGCCGTACCGGGATTGAGCGCCGACTGTGCTGCATTGACAATTTGCTGGAAGATGGGCGTAACCTGGCCAGTCAGCCCACTGAAGGCGCCAGCGAAGCCGGCGGCGAACGAACGCGCCGCGGCCAGAGCCTGATCGAGCGCCGACTGTACGGCGCTGCGGAGCTGGTTCATGCTGTTTTGCACTGCCGAGACCGCCTGGCTCATGCCGTTGGCGACAGCGCTGGTGATCTGGCCCATGGTCGAACGCGCCGCGCTTACGGCCATGTTCAGCCCGCTCTGCACCGCCTGTACGAACTGCTGCATCCCCGCGGTTGTCGCCTCAGTGGCGTCGGCCATGGCTGCCTTGACCGTCTGGACGAGGGTCGCCATACCGTCACGCACCCCTTGGACCACCGTCGTCAAGCCGCTGTCTACCCGCTCGGTGATGGCGGAGATCCCTCTCTCGACCTCGTCCACCCAGTTTGTGACCGCCCGGGCTGTCTCCGTGACCACCTCCGCCATGCTCTTGTCCACAGTATCGGTCACGGCGGCCATATTATCTTCGACCACCTCCGTGATCTCGCCAAGCCCGGCGGCAATCACTTCCGCCATGCGGGCCATCGCCTCCTGCGCGATGCGGCCCAGGCGCTCGATGATCACCTCGAACTTGCCGAGAAAGTCCAGCGTCATCTCGCCAGCGGCGGTCAGCGCTACTTGCATTCCCTCGCGGAACAATTGCACAAATTTCGTCAGCGCGTCCCTAGCGACCAGGGGAAGCTGGGAGATGATCACGTCGAACTTGGCGAGGAACTGCCCGGTCATGTCGGCGGCGGCTTCCAGGGCGATGCCCATATGACCGCGCAGGCCCGAAGCCATGCCCTTGACCGTCTGTTCCGCGTGCTTCGCCATTTTGGTGGATTCGGCGGAAGCCGCCGCGTCCTGGGTGCCCAGCTCTTGGCCCACGCCGCCCAACACGGCATTGACAAATTTCTTGGCCTCTTCCACCGGGATGTTGTGCTTTTGCGCCAATCCCTCGGCAAATGCTTCGACCGCCCCCTCGCCCGCGCCTTTGAACTCGGTCAGTGTGCCGTTCGCCAAACTGGTATTGATTTCGTCAACAAATTCGTTGATACGGGTGATATGGACGCCGCCCTTGACCATCGCATCCATAAACGCCCGGCTGGCCTCTGACCCGGCCGCATCAAACGCCGTCGTCGCCGCTTGCTGCGCCTCATTGCCGATCTGTTCTGTCATCATGCGCGCTGATTGGCGCGTAGCCTCGCCGATGTCGGTCGCCATCGCCTGCGCCGCCTGTTCGACGGCCCGCTCAGTCTCTTCCACCACGGCGGGCGCGCCG
>DATLZJ010000442.1:0-2456 GCA_035574055.1 Caldilineaceae bacterium | reverse complement strand
CTACTGTCTTTGCCCTCTGGCGCGAGAACCATGAACTGTTCCTGGCTGCGCTGACCCTGGTCGCGCTGCTCATCGGCTGGATCGGCGGCAGCCTCACCGGCGCCCTGCCTCCCTGGATGGTAACGGTCGCGGCGCTGGTCGCGTTCGCAGCCGGCGGTTATTCCGGGCTGATGGGCGCGATTGCCGAGGCCAGACAGGGCAAGCTGGATATTGACTTTCTCATGATCACAGCCGCGCTGGGCGCGGCGCTGATCGGCGAATGGGAGGAGGGCGCGCTGCTCCTCTTTCTCTTTACCCTCAGCGGCGCGCTGGAGGAGTTTGCGATGGGCCGCACGCGGCGGGCCATCGAGGCGCTGGCGAACTTGCGCCCGGAGGTGGCGGTCGTGCGCCGTAATGACCAGGAGCTGACGCTGGGCGTGGATGCGCTGGTGGTGGGCGATGTGGTGTTGGTGCGCCCCGGCGACCGGTTGCCGGTGGACGGTATCGTGGTCAAGGGTGTAACCACCGTTGACCAAAGCCCCATCACCGGCGAGAGCGTGCCCGTCCACAAGGGGCCGGGCGACCAGGTCTACGCCGGCACCATCAATGGCGGCGGCGCGCTCGAGGTGGAGATGACCAAGCCCGCCTCGGAAAGCACCCTGAGCAAGATCATCAAGCTGGTCGCCGAGGCGCGCGAGGACGCCGCGCCGACTCAACGCTTCATTGACCGCTTCAGCCAGCCCTATACCTACACGGTCATCGCCGCCACGCTGCTCGCCATTGCCATTCCCTGGTTCTTCCTGGAGGAGCCGTTCCACAATACCCTGTACCGGGCCATGACGCTGTTGGTGGTTGCCAGCCCCTGCGCGTTGATCATCAGCACCCCCGCCAGCGTCTTGAGCGCGATTGCTGCGGGCGCACGAGGTGGGGTGCTCTTCAAGGGCGGCGCATATCTGGAGAAGGTGGCCGAAGTCTCCATTGTCGCCTTTGACAAGACCGGCACCCTGACCCACGGCAGGCCGGTGCTGACGAATGTCCACCCGCTGACCGGCCACACCCGGCAGGATGTGCTGCGGCTGGCAGGCAGCGCCGAGCTGCCCAGCGAGCACCATATCGGCCGCGCCATTGTCGAGCAGGCGCGCGCCGAGGGGATCGAGTTGGAGACGCCGGACCACTTCTATGCGGTCGCCGGCCACGGGATTGAGGCTTCCTTTGATCGTGGCGACCATTGGGAGACCATCTACATCGGCAACGACCGCTTCTTCATGAATGAAGAGATGAACTTCTCGCCGGCCATCCGCGTCATCGGCGACGCGCTGAAGAAGCAGGGCAAGACCGCGATGCTGGTGGTGCGCCGCAGCACGGTGGAAGATACCCTGGGCGCGGCGCGCGATTGGGAGGTGGTCGGCTATCTGGCCGTGGCCGACACGGTGCGCCCCGAGGCCAGGGCAACCGTCGAGCAATTGCGGGCGGAGGGCATCGAGCGCATCGTGATGCTGACCGGCGACAACCAGGCTGTGGCCCAGGCCATCGCCCAGGAAGTCAACATCCAGCTCCAGGATGTCTACAGCGAGCTGTTGCCGGAACAGAAGGTCGAGGTGATCCAGGAGCTGGTGCGCCAGGGCAAGACGGCCATGGTGGGCGACGGCGTCAACGACGCGCCGGCGCTGGCGACGGCCTCGGTGGGCATTGCCATGGGGGCGGGCGGCACCGATGTGGCGTTGGAGACGGCTGACGTGGTGCTGATGTCCAGCGACCTTTCCCGGCTGCCCTTTATGGTGCGCTTGGGCCGCCAGGCGGCGCGCATTGTGCGCCAGAATGTGATCTTTTCGGTAGGGGTGATCCTGACGCTGGTCACGCTGACGATCATCGTGCCGGTCTTTGTGCCGGGCTTTGTCTTGCCCCTGCCGCTCGGCGTGGTCGGCCATGAGGGCAGCACGTTGATCGTCGTGCTCAACGGGCTGCGGATGCTGGCGATACGCCCGGCGGGGGCGCAGCAGCGGGTTGCGGGTAGCTGATAGCCGACGGCGCAGGGGAGACGCATCCAGGATGCGTCTCCCTTAATTATATATATTGCCCCCTATTTAGGACTTTAAGGAAATAAGCGACACATGCGTAGGTGCGGCAAGGATGCCGCACGGGGGTGCGCACACGCGTGTCAGCCGGAGCGTGCGGTATTGTACCGCGCCTACGCTTGCTGTTCAGATGATAGAGTTGGCCGGATGACAGCTATCCTTGCTGCGGGTGGTTGCCGCGCGAGCAGCGCACCGGTACAATGGGCCTATGTGTACCGGTATAAGCTCGCCTGACCTGCCTAAGCTGGAGCTGTTTGGCCCTCGCTTCAAGGCAACTGCCTATGAGACTTACGCGTTCTTGCGCACGCAAGCGCCTGTCTACCGGCGGGCGAACGCTCGCGGCAGCGGCGCCACGGTCTTCATCACCCGCTACGACGATGCCGCGGCGGTGCTGCGCGACCA
>DATLZJ010000441.1:0-5513 GCA_035574055.1 Caldilineaceae bacterium | reverse complement strand
GGATGAGAACTACACCTTTGACCAGTTGGTGGCCGATGCTGCCGCGCTGACCAAGACCAACGATGCAGGCGAGATCGAGGTCTTCGGTTACATTAGCTGGTGGAACTGGTGGAACCTTCAGGGACATGTACTGGCCGGGGGCGGCACCATTTGGGAGAATCTGCGCACGCCGGAGGAGCGGGTCGTGGTGGACGAGGCGTGGTACCGGGCGCTGCGCCGCTGGAAGGATGAGCTTTCTTCGGCCTTCCAACTGGCGCCCGGCTCGCAGCAGGTGGGCAACTTGGGGCCGAATGTCTTCTTTGAGCAGGGACGGGCGGCCCTCTTTGATGATGGCACCTGGCGGGCGCCTTTTGTCAAGAAGGCAGCCCCCGACCTCAACTTTGCGGTTGCGCCCTTCCCGACCGATCAGGTGAAGAAGTCGCGGGGCAGCACCGTCTGTTGGGGCGTGAGCACTGGCGCCGAGGACTTTGAGCAGTCATGGGACCTGGCGAAGTACCTCTTTACGCCGGAGGCGCTGGAAGCCTACTGGCAGATTCTGTGGGTCGCGCCGCCGGCCCGGCTCTCGGTGGTGCAGAGCGAGGCCTTCAAGCAGGTGACCGGCCTCAGCTCCGGCGGGATTGACTATCCGGGGATTGAGAGCGAGGAGGAGTGGAACCGGCTCTCGCGCTGGATCGTGACGACGCTGGAGAACGGTTGGGACACCCAGGAAGGGCTGGGCGATAACTTCAATATCTTGCAGCGCGAAATGGATGCGGCCATCGAGCAGGTCTTGGTGCCCGGCTCGACGATCAGCGTCGAAGAGGCGATTGACACGGCGGTGGCGAACACCAACAACGAGATCGATCTGAACCGCTAAACGCAGGCAAGGGCAGGCTGTGGCCGTGACAGGTTGCGCCGGCGGCCCACAGCCTGCCGCTGCCCGTTCCCCAACATCAGAGCAGAGGCAAGCCAACGATGGACATGACCCTGCCCAAGCCGGCGAGAGCGCGCCCACGTAGCCGAGGGATCAGCCATATTCTGCGCAACCCGCAGCTTCGCGCCCCTTATCTCTTTATTGCGCCGGCCTTCTTGATCGTCATGGTCTTCCAGTTTCTACCGGCGATTGCCGGCGTCTTGTTGAGCTTTACCCGCTTTTCCGGGGTGCAAATGCCGGAGTGGCGGGGGCTGCAAAATTACGAGCGGATGCTCAACGACAATCTCTTCTGGAACGGCGTAGGCGTTACCCTCTATTATGTAGTCGGCACCGTCATCCCAAGCACGCTGCTGGCGCTGGCGATGGCGATGGCGCTGAACACCCGATGGCTTTGGATCAAGGGAGTCATCCGGTCGGTCTACTTCCTGCCCTCGGTGATCTCGCTGGTGACGATTGCCCTGGTCTGGCAATGGATGCTCAATCCTTCGATTGGGCTGGCGAATGAGCTGTTGGCGCTGGTGGGGTTGCCCAAGCAGCAATTCTTGGCCGATCCAAACCAGGCCATGCCGATCATGATCCTGGTGGGCATCTGGCGTTCGGTGGGCTTCAATATGGTGATCTACTTGGCCGGGCTACAGGGGATTGACCGGAGCTACTACGAGGCGGCGTTGGTGGATGGGGCGAACCAGTGGCGGCTCTTCCGGCACATTACCTGGCCGCTCCTCTGGCCGACGACCTTCTTCATCGTCGCGATCAATGTCATTGCCGGCTTCCAGTTGTTCGATCTAGTGCAGGTGATGACCGACGGCGGCCCGGTCCATGCCACGCGCGTCTTGGTGCTGTACCTCTACGACCGCGCCTTTGGCGATCTCCTCTTTGGCTATGGGTCGGCGATGGCGGTTGCGCTCTTCCTGCTGATGTTGGGCTTCACCCTCTTTCAATTCCGCTTCTTCCAGCGAGATATTGAGTACTGAGCCGGCGGCACAGCCAATCCATCCAGCGTACCCATCCCACTGACGGATCAGGCTTCAACATATTCACCCCAGACGGCATCCATGAGCGGTTCCATCCAGGTTGTGATGGCCTGGCGCTGCCCAGGCCGCAGTCTTGTTGGTAATAGATTGGTATCAGGAGAAATTCTATGGCCGGCGTTGAGACGCTTTATCTGATCCACCATAGCCACACCGATATCGGCTATACCCATGACCAGCCGGTTGTCTTCGAGCTGCACGACCGGTTCATCAGCCAGGCCATGGCGCTGGCCGAGCGTTCGCTGGAGAGCCGGCGGGATGGCGCCTTTCGCTGGACGGTCGAGAATACGTATGTGCTATCCCAGTGGCTGGCGCGGGCGACGCCGGCCCAGATCGAGCGTTTCCAGGCGCTGGAGCGGGCCGGGCGCATTGAGGTGACGGCGATGTTCGCCAACCTGACGCCGCTCTTCGACATTGACCAGTTGATCGAGAGCTTTCAGCTTCTGCGCCGGCTGCGCCAGGATTACGGGTTCACCATTACCTCGGCCATGAATTGTGATGTCAACGGGGAGCCGTGGCCGTTGGTGGACCTGCTGCTTGACCTGGGCATCGAAGGCTTCACGATGGCGATCAACACTCACTTTGGCGGCGCGCCGCTCCACCGTCCGGATGTTTTCTGGTGGCAGGGGCCAAGCGGGCGGGCGATCCTGGCCTACAACGGCTGGCCCTATGACCAGGGGTGGCGGCTGGGGCTGGGGCGCAGCGCCGACGACTTTGCCAATGTCTGGTGGCCGCGGGTGGCGCAGCGGCTCAAGGAGACAGGCTACCGGCTGCCGTGCGTCATGGTGCAGAGCTATCATCCCTTTGGCGACAACGGCTCTGCCTTCGAGGGGTTTGTGCAGTGGATTGACGAATGGAATGAGCGCGGCCAGCCGCCCCATATCCGCTTTGCCACGCCGCGCGAGTGGTGGGCGGCCGTTAAGCAGCATCTGGACTTGCTGGAGACCTACCGGGGGGACTGGACGGATTACTGGAATTTCGGCTGCGCCAGCAGCGCGCGGGAGCAGAGCATCAACCGGCAGAGCCGGGTGCGGCTGCGCACGGCGGATGCGGTGGGGGCGACGCTCCTGGCCGCAGGCTATGAGGAGGCCGACCCGTGGCTGGCGCGCAGCTTCCGGCGCTACCGGGAGCCGGCATGGGACCAGCTCCATCTGTGGGACGAGCATACGTGGGGAGCGGATATTTCGATCCGGCGGCCCTATGGCGAAGATACGGCCAGCCAGTGGCATCACAAGGCCGGCTTTGCCTATGCGGCGCGCAGCCTGAGCCTGCTGTTGCAGCGCGATGCTGCGGCGGCGCTGGCCCGGCTGGTCCAACCGGCTGCGCCGGACGACCTGCTGCTGGTGAACCCGCTTCCCTGGCCGCGCACCCTTGTGGCGGATGTCCCTCCCTGGCTGCTCACCCCGCGCGGCGTCGCCGACGATACGACGGCGGGCCGGCTCTTTCAAGACCGCCAGCCCCGCGCCAGTGGCTTCCCGATGCTCGACTCTGGGCAGCCTGAGGAGACGCGGGAGACGCGCACCACAACGCCGCCGGTGACTGTGCCTCCCTTCGGCTATGTGGTCGTGCCGCGCAAGGCGCTGGTGAGCTACTCATTGGCCGATCAAGTCTCCGAAGAGGCCGTGGTGGAGACGGACCGCTACCGGCTTGGCTTTGATTGCGAGCGTGGGGGACTGGTTTCGCTCTATGATAAGCGGCTGGGCCATGAGTGGGTGGATCAGGAGTGGGTTGGCCGGGAGCAGGGCTACCGGTTCAATGGTTTTGTGCATGAGGAGGTGGCCGACCGGGAACATGCCTGGCCCCGCCACCGGCTTTTCTTCATGGAGTGGCGGTCTGAGCAGTTGGAGCGGCCGCGCGGCTGGCGAACGGGGTGGCGAGCGCGGCGGCGCACCCCCACCGCGGTGCGTCGCCACCAGGTCTTCCGAACGCCGTTGGGGATCGAGGTGGTGCAGCTTTTGGACGCGCCGGGGGTTGCGGGGCCGCTCATGCAGAGCGTTTTCCTGCCCAACTTTGCCGAGTATGTGGAGTGTCGCGCCTGGTGGCCCATGGGGCTGGACGATCACCCGGAGGCGACATACCTGCTCTATCCGTTCCATCTGCCGGGGGCGATGGTGCGCCTCGACCTGGGGCCACAGGCCCTTCAGCCGGAGGTGGAGCAGTTGCCGGGGGTCTGTCGGGACTATTTCACCGTGCAGAATTGGGTAGATTTCTCCAACGGCGAGCTAGGTGTGACCATCGCCACGCCGGAGAACCCCATGGTCCAGCTTGGCGATTTTCACTTTGGCCACAACCAGAGCGAGATTCGCCTGGAGCGCCCGCTGCTGTTGGGCTGGGTGACCAACAACTACTGGGAGACCAATTTCCGCGCCCATCAGCCGGGCCGGGTGACTGCCCGCTACCGCATCCAACCCTATGCCGGCCCCTTTGACGAGGCGCAGGCCCACCGCTTTGGGCTGGAGGCCATGGCCGATGCGCCGCTGCTCCAGCACATGGGCGAGGCAAGGGAGCAGGCCGTCTGGCCGGAGTCGGGGACGCTGCTGGAGTTGCCGGAGCCGCCGGTGATGGCGCTGCATGTGAAGGCCGCGGCGCAGGGGGGCGGGTTGATCGTGCGCCTGCTCAACGCCAGCGATGAGACCCAGACCGCGCGCATCGGCTCCGGGCTGGTGCGCATTCGCCAGGCGGCGGTCTGTAGCTTGCTGGAGGAGGTAGGGGCGGCGCTGCCGGTGAGCGCGGGCGCGGTGACGCTGGCGCTGGAGCCGCGGCGTGTGGCAGTGGTCCATCTGGCGGTGGAGGGGGCGTGATGCAGCGCCCCGCGCGGGCATCCATACGTTGGCGCTGGTGGCATCGAGTGACATCGTAGGCGCGCTATTCTGGCGCACGCTCCGGCCTACACAGGCTGTGCGGCAGGATGCCGCACCTACGGATACGCTTGTGCGGCAGGATGCCGCACCTACAAAAGCGTGGCCGCGTAGGTGCGCTATTCTAGCGCACGCGCTGGCCTGTGCGGCAGGATGCCGCACCTACGATATAGAACCTGCCTGGGCGGCCCGCTCTCTGATTGGCTCGTCTTCGTAGAGGTAGCAGGCGGCCTCGTGGCCGGCGCCGTCCACAGGAAACATGGGAGGCGCGGCCTCCAGGCAGCGGTTCATATGGTAGGGGCAGCGATTGTAGTAGCGGCAGCCGCCCATGATAGCCGCGCGCATCTCTTCGTCGTCCAGGCTCATGACTTCCTCGCCGCCCCAGCGCACGCGCGGGTCGGGCACCGGGATGGAGTTGATCAGCAACTGGACATAGGGATGCTTGGGGTTTTCGATGACATCCACCGTGCGGCCGCGCTCGGCGACGGCGCCCTGGTAGAGCAGATAGATCTCGTCGCCGATCTGGTAGGCAGTGGAGAGGTCGTGGGTGATGTAGAGGAAGGAGATGTTGTGCTGGTCGCGCAGACGCAACATGATGTCCAGGATCATGGCGCGCAGCGAGGCATCTACCATGGAGACCGGCTCGTCGGCGACGATCAGGCGCGGCTTGAGCATATAGGCGCGCGCGACCATGAGCCGCTGGCGCTGGCC
>DATLZJ010000440.1:0-8891 GCA_035574055.1 Caldilineaceae bacterium | reverse complement strand
AGCCCAAAGGCATCGAACATGGCAAGCATCACCAGCAGCACCACCACCCGCCAATAGCGTTCGCGGGTGTAGAGCCGGGGTTCGATGTAAAGCTCCATCACCAAAAAGACCGCCAGCGTGAAGATGAGGGCGACCGCCGTCACGGCCGGCCCCAGCATCAGCCCGAAGACCGCTACCGGGATCAGGGCAAGCAGCCCGCCCACCAACGGGATAAACCAGGCCACTGCCGCCAAAAAGGCCAATATGACGGGATAGCGAAAGTCGAGCAGCCAATAGCCCAGGGTCAACAACCCGCCGGCGATGATACTCTGGATCAACTCGCTGCGCAGATAGGAGCCGACGCCGGCTTCCAGCGTGCGCCATTGGGTGCGGGCGCGCGCCCGCTGCTCGGGTGACAAGAGCGACAGCCAAACCCGCTCGAAGCGCATCCGGTCGGCCGTCCAGTAAATACTGACGACAATGGCGATCAGGAGCTGGCTGAAGAGGTTGCCAAAACTGACGCCCGTATTCACCGCCGCGTCAATAAACTCCTGGCTTTGCTCGTCGGTGGCAAGGGCTGTCAGGCTGGTGGGTGCAGGCAGGCGCGCGGCCAGGTTCTGCATCATCTCATTGCCGTTTTGCAGCCCGCTATACGCCTGCACGTAGAGCGCGAGCAGGTCATTGATCAGCGGGTCGGTCTCGGTGAGCAGCCGCCAGCCCACGAAGGAGAGCAGCGCCAAGGGGATGCCGATGCCCACCGCATAGACGGTGAGGATCGCCAGCCAGTTGGGCCAGCCGCGGCGCGCCAGGGTTTCGGTGGGGGTACGCACCATGGCCGCCACAGCCAGCGAGACGATAAAGAGCGCCACAATCTCGCTGAGTTGCCACAAGACGACAAAGGCAGTAATGGTCGCCAGGATGCCGGCGGTGGTAATGGCAACTCGTTTCATGGGCGGCCCTCCATCTCGATCAGCAGGTTATTGAGGTCCTGGGCGATGCCCTCGATCAGGTCCTCCGCGTCCTCGCTGGCCGATTCCGGCTCGACCGCGTCGTTGCCGTCTGCGTTGCGCGCTTGTTTGCGGACATCCTGGGCCAGCGCTTGGGCTTCCATGCGTAGGACAGTGAGCCGGTCCCGTTTCCCGTTCTCGTCAGCGCCGCCGGCGCCATTGGCCGGCGTGGCAACCACCTCTTCGGGCATGGGCATATTGAATAAGGCGCGGTTGACGCCGATCTGGATAATGGCCGCCAGCGGGATCGCCAGGATGGCCCCGCCCAGCCCAAAGAGCACGCCAAAGGCGGTGATCGCCAGGATCGAGACGATGGCGTTGACGCCGACCGACTCATCCATGACGCGCGGCACCAGCAAATTATTCTCCAGCACCTGGATCGCTACTAGCGCCGCCGCCACCCAGAGGACTTTATCCGGGGCAGTTGCTAGGGTGAGGGCCAGGGCAGGGATCGCGCCGAGGGTGGGGCCGATGACGGGGATAGCCTCGAAGACGCCCATGAGCAGCCCCAACATCAGCGCATAGGGGATGCCCAACAGGAAAAAGACCAGAATGGAGACTGCGCCGACGATGACACAGAGGATGGCCTGGCCGCGGAAGTACCCGCCGATCTTGCCCTCCATCTCGTAAAGCAGCGCACGGGCCTGCTCACGGCGGTCCAGAGGGATGCGTAGCATCAGCCGGCGGGTGACCAACTCGTATTCGAGCGTCCAGTAGAAGGCCAGCAGGAAGATCGCCAAGGCGACAAAGAAGGCGCTGCCGGCCGCACGGATGATGCCCCACGGAGTCGTCGGCACGGCTTCGCCGGCGGCGCCCGCCGGCGCCAACTGCGGCAGCGACAGCTCTAGGGGCAGCGATGTCCCGATGGTGCGCAGGAGGCGGCTTTGGTGAGTCTGGAGCCAATCGCGTGCCTGCTGGTAGTAGTCGGGCGCTTGCTCCAAGATCGAGCCGATCTGGGCGGCCAGCAGGGGCGCAATGGCCCACACCAGACCGATCAAGGCAGCCAGAAGGATGATGTAGAGCAGCAGCACACTCATCCAGCGGCGCAAGCCCCGGCGCTCCAACCAGACCACCACGGGGCGGGTCGCCACCTCCAGCGCCACGGCCACAAAGAAGATAAAGACCACCATATAGAAGCGATATAGGAGCACGAAGGCCAGCACGACGCCGAGCGCCACGATGGTTCCCATGATGACCTGGCGTAAGGTCCAGTTGGGAAAGGCATAGCCGCCCGGCGGGGCATTCTCGGCAGCCGCTGCACGCTGATGATTCATACAAGTTCCTTCCGGTCAGACAACCGGCACATATCGGGTCGTGCGCGTATCTCAACGCCTGCTAGCGTCAAAGGGATGACAATACAGCGTTTGCGCGTCCAACACTGTCGCGGCGGCTACGGATCGGCGATGAGAAGGCTGCACGGCTACCGGGCCGGCACAGGGTGGAACTACCGAAGGTATGGTCAGGGAGGACGCAGCCAGCAGGGTGACGCCCTTCTATTGTATCATGTTGTGTCATGCTGTGTACTGTCTGATTTGCCGTTCTTCGAGCGACACCCACCTGACCCGTAGGTGCGCTAGGATAGCGCACGCTCTGCTCTGGCACGCCTGTGCGGTAAGGATACCGCACCTACAAGCGCACGCTCTTGCTGACACACATGGGCGCGCCGCCAGCGGCGCCGATGCCGCGCCTACGGATTTGGCGTTTTGGGGGTAGGACTTTCAGAAGCGCATAGTCTTGTAGCGTATTGTACAGTGTGATCATGTAAGATCGTGTAGCCCCGATCTGCCGGTTAGTTCACCCTCGCCCCGCGGCGGGATAGAAGGAACTGAGATGCTCATCAAGGCCGACTTCCACCTGCATACCTACCATTCCGACAACCGGGATCGCATGACCCCCCAGGAGTACACGACGCTGGCCCGTGCGCTCGGCTACCACGTCCTGGGCTTCTGCGATCACCACCATAATCTGACTCAAACGGCTTGGGAGACGCTGCGTGATGAGGTGGGGGCGCTGGCAAGCGACGGGCTATTGCTGACAGCCGGCTATGAAGCCACCTGGGTGCGCGGCCATCTGTGCGTGCTGGGCAAGCAAGTCTTCGACGGCGAGCAGATCGCCGCCTGCCGCCGCCAGATGTGGTCTCCGGCCAATACTCGGATTCTGGCCCATCCGGATAACAACCCCTGCGCCTGGCTGTTGCCGCTGCCGGTGGGGATTCAAGCGGTGGAGGTGATCAACGGCGGCCAGGACCTCTATGCCCACCACATGACCAGCCCCTGCAATGGCCTCGCCACCTACCGGCGCTATCTGCTGCTCAACCATCCCGTTGGCGCCGTGGGCCAGTCTGACTGTCATGCGCGCGCGGACTTTGGCCGGGTGTGGACCGGCCTGGAACTGACCGAGGATGGGCCTTTGGCATGGGAGGCCGTGCAGGCGGCGCTGCACGCACGCCATAGCTTCGCAGCCATGGGCGATCTGCCGGTTCGCTTTTGGGCAGAGAACGGCGCGCAGATGGGCGACTCGCTCAACGATCCGGCTTGCCAGGAGCTGTTATGGGAAGTCCCGCCAGGGGCGGAGGCGACAGTCTGGGGGATAGACCGGCCCCTGGCCTACTTTGGGCCGGCGGATAGCGGGCAGGGACGGTACCGGCTTTGCGGCAATGGACCCCACTGGCTGCTGGTCAAGCGCGGGCTGGCCTGGGCGGTCACCTCGCCCATCTGGGTAGAGAACCGGCCAGGCGATGTGGCTGCCGTCCGGTCGCGACTGGCAGCCGATAGCAGTGTGCAGCGCGCCGCTGACCTGCTGCGCCGCCGGCTCGACTGGCTTGCCGCGTTGCGCGACTCCTGGCCGGCCTCGCCAATGCCGGTCGCCCACTATGCAACGTGGCTGGCCGGGCTGTTGCCCGAAGCCTGGCCCGGCTGTGACGCGGCCTTCAATGAGGGCGCAGACCCGGCCGCGCTGGCCCATGCGCGGCTGGCCGAGGCTCAACGCATCCTGCTTCCACTGCTGGAGGGCCTGATCCGGCTGGCCGAGCAGGGAGGCAGCGCCGCAATGCCTGCGCCGCGTGTGACCGTGGCCGCTGCCGCGCCGCCGCTGCCGCCCGGCCCGCTCCAGTTTACGGTAGATGTGCCGCGCGACTGGCAGGCCATCGAGCTAATAGACGGCGACGGGCAGGTTGTCCCCTGCCAGATTCAGGAGGTCCCAGGCCAGCGCGACCCCATCCACAGCTTCCGCAGCCGCGAGCAACTGGCCGAGCTATTCACTTGGCTGGCCCACGGCGAGATGCACGAATATATCTTGCGGGAGACGACGGTGCGCCGCGAGGGCAGCACACTCTATGTGCAGGGCGACCTCTACCCAGAGGCGTTGGGCGTGACGCCGCAGCCGGACCCCGCGGCCGCGAGCGCCCTGGAGGCGGCGTTGGCCGCGCCGGGGGTGGAGCGTTTTCATGTCCACCTGCGGATGCCGCGGCGCTTCCTGGTCGTGCTCTACCTGGCCGGCGAAACCGGCGCATCGCGGCGCTCTTTCCAGGTGCGCCAGGCGGCGGCCCCCCCTCCTGAGCCGCCGGCCTTTACACTCTATGCGGACCCGGCCATGGCCTGTCTGGCCGTGCAGACCGCCTAACACGCCGGCTGGCGCGCCTGTCTGCCGTCAGCGCGCCGCTTGCCCTTCATGGACCATCGGCAGGTAGAGGCCGACGAGCGCCGGCGTCCAGACGGCTTGGGGCAGCTTGGCGACCACCAGATCATAGCCGCCGGCGCTGGTGCGGCTCACCGTCTGCCCGTCTAAGTTAAAGGCTGCCGTTCCCTGAATGCCGCCCGCCAGATAGACCCGGCCCCGCTGGTCCAGCGCCAGGGCGCGGCCTGTGTCGTCCATGCTGCCGCCAAAGGCTTGCGCCTGGCGGAAGTCGCCGCCGGCGGTATAGTTGGCGACGACCATATCGTCTTGCCCGGCGCTGGTCAAGGTACGCTGGGCGTTGCCGGGGTCGAAGTCCACCGCGCCCTCAAAGTCGGCGATGATGACCGGGTTCTCGAAGAGGTCTAGGGCGACGCCGTTGCCCTCATCGGTGCCGCTGGCGCCAAAGGTCTGCACCCAGTGGAAGTTGAGGTTGCGGCTGTACTTGGCGAGGAAGATGTCATCCTCGCCGCGGCTCGTCCGCAAGCCGGCGGGGGAATTGCGGTCAAAGTCCACCTCGCGCTCGAAGGAGCCGGTCAGGTAGAGATCACCGGCGCCGGTAATCGCCAGGTCCGGCTCGGATTCCTCCCCCTGGCCGCCGATGGCGAGGGCCGTGCGGAAATCGCCCCCTGCGACCAGCTTGGAAATAAAGATGTCTGTATCGCCCCTGGATGTCGCCTCCCAGCCGGTCCAGCCGGGGTCAAGGTCCACATCTCCTTCAAAGAGGCCGGCCATGTAGACATTGCCGTCGCGGTCTACAGCCACGGCGCGGCCCTCATCGCTCTCATCGCCCCCCATCCGCTTGGCCCACATCAGGCTGCCGCCGCCGCCAAAGCGGAAGATGATGGCGTCGTCGTCTCCGGCGCTTTCCAACACAAGATCGCCCAGCGCGGTGCCGCTGAAGGTCAGCGTGCCCCTGAAGCTGCCAGCGACATAGAGGTTATGGTTGCGGTCTGCCGTCAGGCCGATCCCGCGGTCGGCGCCGGAGTCGCCAGCGGTGAAGGACCAGATCAGATTTCCTGCGGCGGTGAGCTTGACCAGAAAGATATCAGATTCGCCCCGGCTCTCGGCGCGCCTGAGTGCTGCGCCGGGGTCCAGGTCTACCGTGCCTTCAAAGCTGCCGGTGAGCGCGACGTTGCCGCCTGGGTCCACCACCAGATCATAGGGGCGCACGTCGTCATCGCCTTGGATAGACCTCGCCCAAATCAGGTTGCCCGCCGGGTCCAGCTTGATGATGTAAGCGGCGTTGGCGACCTGGCTGGTGAGCTGGGCTGTCCCCGGCCCTGGGTCGAAGTCCACCGTCCCTCGAAAGCTGCCGGTGATATAGACATTGCCGGCGCCGTCCACCGCCACGGCGACCGCCTCCTCATCGCCGGCGGCGCCGGCGCTCTGCACCCATGCATCGCCCTCCTGGGCCTGGGCGATGAGCGGACGCGCCAGGAGCGCCGCCAGTGTAAACGCTGCCGCCAGGAGCAGCCGGGCAGGCCATTGCCATAGGGCCGGCGCGCGATTGACTGTTGCCATTCCGGTCTATCCCTTACTCTGATCCAGCCGCACGCCCATCGACGCGCGGACGCCGATTGCTTGCCGCCACATCGCCTTCATCTACTCCGTTCACTCCATCCACTTTATCACCGTCCACTTTATCATAATTCAGCGCGCGATGGCGATCCGGAGCGCCGTGGATTCCCGATACACTTGGCGGCTATTGAGCCGCCAGCGGATTTGTGGACAGGAGCGCCCACTTCGTTTACACTAAGCTACACTTACCTATGGAATGTTGCCGGATCGGCGGCTCTGCGACGGCTTTGCTCGTCTGATATTTGACTCAGCCATCCCTGTTTTCAACGTATCGTTTCGGTCTACCATCGAATCTATCCACACGTGCAAGGTCACAATCTCGACGTACACACAGCCTTTATCGCGTCTGGCTTTGTCACGTCTGGCTTTATCGCGCCAGGCAGGCAAATCGCCAGCTTCGCGGTCTGCGGACTTTCCAAGAAAGGGGGCCACTGAGATGCGCCAGCCCCCGCCGATAGTGCTAGCTGTCACCGGCAGCGCGCGCGGCCATGACACGCTCTCTAGCCTGCTGCATGGCAGCTCGGGGAAGGATTGGGTCCTCAAGGTTGAGCTTGTCAAGCAGCTTGACGAGCGTCCCGATGAGGTTTGCGCGCTGTTGTCCCAGCATCAACCCGACCTCCTGCTCCTGGACTGCGCCGGCCGGGTGGATGCTCAACTGATACGCCAACTCCACCAAATGGCGCCCCGCCTGCCCATCATCGCGGTCGGCGACGCCGCCGACGACAGGCTCTTGGACGAGTCTCTGGCGGCGGGCGCACAGGAGTACCTGCCCCGTGACCATCTGACGGCTTTCTGGCTGCGCCATGTCCTGCGCCGGGTCTTGGCGCAATCCAGAGCCTCAACGACCGGCGAAGAGAACTTTCGGCTCGCCCTCCAGCACGCCCCGTTGACGCTCATTCGCGTGGATCGTAACATGCGCTATACCTGGGTCTATAACCCACACCCGGACTTCAGCGCCGAGCAGATGATCGGCAGGCAGGTCGGCGAGCTGCACCCATCGGAGCAGACCGCAACGATGGTGCAAGCCATTCGCGGTGTGATCGAGAGCGGCGTGGGGACGCATGTGGAGTACTACAATGAGCTATCGGGCGGGCGCGACTACTATGAGGCGACCATCGAGCCGCTCTTTGATCAGGCCGGCGACGTACAAGGCGCGCTCATTGTCTCGGTGAAGGTTTCCTCCCACAAAGAGCTGATCCAGGCCCTGATGCTGAGTGAGGAGCGTTACCGCTCGGTAGCGGCCGCCAGCAAGGCCCTCGTCTGGACAACCGATGCAGAAGGCGCCTTTGTCGAGCCACAACCCTCCTGGCAGGCGTACACAGGCCAGCCGTGGGCCGAGCATCAGGGAAAAGGCTGGCTCCAGGCAGTCCACCCGGATGATCGGTCGCGCGTGGCGGCGTCCTGGCACGAAGCCATCGTTGGGTTGACGCCCTATCACTTCGAGGGCAGGCTGTGGCATGCCCCCAGCCAGAGCTATCGTTATTATGAGGTGAGGGCGGTTCCACTATTTGATGAAAAAGGCGCTGTGCGCGAGTGGGTGGGCGCCTGTGTTGATATCCATGAGCGCAAGCAGTTGGAGCGCGCCCTGCGTGAGAATGAGGAGATCTTCCGTGTCGCGCTCAAGAATTTACCCATCTCGATCAGCCGGGTCGATCGGGACCTGCGCTATACGTGGCTTTACAACTATCACCCGGACTTCATGCGCTATCAGGTGCTTGGAAAGAGTATGGAGGAGATGGGGCCTGCGCCGGAATTTGCCGAGCTAGCCCGGCTCAAGCGCCAAGTGCTGGCGACCGGCCAGAGCATCCGCCAGGAGTACACCATCACCCTCTCGGATGGGCCGCACGTCTACGATCTCACCTTGGAGCCGTTTTTCAACGAGCAAGGGGAGGTGGAGGGGGTGACGCGCGCCGCGGTGGATATCACCGAGCATAAGCGCATCGAGGCAGAGCTGCGCCAGGCGCGCGATGAGCTGGAGCAACGAGTTGCGGAGCGGACCCAGGCGCTGGTGGAGGCCAATGAACGGCTCCAGCTCGAGATCGCCCAGCGAGTGCGGGCGGACCAGGCGCTGGCCGAGGTGCGCTGCCATCTGGACCGGAGCCGGGAGGCGGAACGGCTTCACCTGGCCCAAGAACTACACGACGGCCCCTTGCAAGAACTGAGCGCCCTTCAGTACCAACTGAGCGAACTGGCCCGGCCGCTTGCCGGCGCCGCTGGCGCCGAGACGCTGGCCGTTATACGTGACATGCTGGACCAGATCAACGCCCAATTGCGCCACCTGACTCAAGAGCTGCGCCCGCCCGTGCTGGCCCATTATGGCTTGGCGGCGGCGATCCGCGCGCATGTGGAGCAGATGCAGCAGAGCCAACCCATGCCGCCGGTCGAGCTGACGCTCCACGAAGGGCCATTGCCGCTGCCGGAAGGGACAGCGTTGGCCTTGTTTCGCATTTGTCAGCAGGCGTTGCGCAACGCGCTGCAACACGCCCAGGCCAGCCGCATCTGGATCCGGCTGGCCTATGAGGGCGCCCAGGTAGCGTTGGAGGTTCGAGACAACGGCGTCGGCTTTGTGGTGCCTGACCAATGGGCCGACCTGACCCGCCGGGGACATCTGGGCATGGCCGGCATGGCCGAGCGCGCCGCCTCCATCGGCGG
>DATLZJ010000439.1:0-9245 GCA_035574055.1 Caldilineaceae bacterium | reverse complement strand
GCGGACGCCATCTACCAGAACCTGGACTACATCTGGGAGCATCGCGCCGACACGGTGCTGATCCTTTCCGGCGACCATATTTACAAGATGAACTACCAGCCCATGCTCGACTACCACTGGGCCACAGGCGCGGACTTGACGGTCGCCGTCATGCCGGTGCCGATTGAGGAGACCCACCGCTTCGGCATCATGCAGGTGGATGAGGAGCAGCGGATCGTTCAGTTCTATGAGAAACCCAAGGAGCGGGACAAGGGCAACCTGGCCTCGATGGGCATCTACGTCTTCAACCGGCATTCGCTGGAGCAGGGTCTTTCGGGCGGGGACAAGGAAAGCCGGCGCGTGGATTTCGGCAAGGATGTGATCCCGGCCATGATTGCCGCCGGAAACCGGGTGATGGCCTACCGGTTCGAGGGCTATTGGGTGGATGTGGGCACGGTGGATGCCTACTGGGCGACCAACCTGGACCTGGTCAAGCCCACCCCGGCGCTGGACCTCTACACCGATAACTGGCCTATTCACACCCGGTCGGAGGAGCGCCCCGCGGCCAAGCTTGGCCCTCAGTCCAAGGTGGTCAGCAGCATGATCTCCAACGGCTGCATCGTTCGGGGCACGGTGATCAACAGCGTCCTCAGCCCGGGCGTCTATGTTAGCCCAGGCGCAGTGGTCAAAGATAGCGTTGTGATGAACGACACCTGGATCGGCCCCGGCGCCCAACTGGACAAGGTGGTGGTGGATAAGCAGGTGATGATCGGCGCCGGGGTTGTGCTGGGCACGGGCGACGAATCGGTCCCCAACCAGCAAATGCCCGACCGGCTGGCCGCGGGGATTTCGGTGGTGGGCAAGGGCGCTTATATTCCGGATGGCGCCAAGATTGGACGCAACGTGCTGATCAACAGCGGTCGCGATGAGCAGCACTTCCCCGACGGCGGCATCGTCCCCGACGGCGCGACCATCTGAGGCTTTCGGTTGGGTCCACTGTTTGGCTGAGGCCAATCCGTAGATTGCGCAGTTTCTGTATTGAACTTATCGGGGTAAGACTATGACACGCGCCTTTGCAATGATTATGGCCGGCGGTTACAGCGAAGCCCTCAGCGTGCTGACCGAAGTGCGCGCCGAGCCGGCGGTGCCTTTTGGCGGCAAGTTCCGGTTGATTGACTTTCCCCTGAGCAACTGTGTCAACAGCGACATTTACAATGTGGCAGTGTTAACCCAGTACAAACCTCGCAGCCTCAACGATCATATCGGCATTGGAAAGCCGTGGGACTTGGACCGAGCCAGCGGCGGCGTGAGGCTGCTCCAGCCCTATCGCGGCGGCCCCTATGGCGATTGGCAGAAGGGCACCGCCGACGCCGTGCGCCGCAACCTGGATTTCGTCGAAAGCCAAAGCGAGGACCATGTGTTGATCCTGGCCGGCGACCATATCTATCTGATGGACTACCGGCCCATGATCTACCAACACATCGAGAGCATGGCCGACCTGACGGTGGCCGTGCGCCGGGTGAACCCCTATGAGTCCCACCGCTATGGCATCGTCACGTTGAGCAACGAAAACCGGATTGTAGAATTCCGCGAAAAGCCTAAACGGGCGCGCGAGACGCTGGCCTCCATGGGCATCTACATCTTCCGTAAGCAGGTGTTGATTGATATTCTCAAGACCAACAACTACTTGGATTTCGGCAAAGAGGTGTTGCCGGCCATGATCAGCGGCTCCTGCGTCGTCATGGGCTATACCTTCCCCGGCTACTGGGCCGATGTGGGCACGGTGCAAGCCTATTGGGAAGCCAACATGAGCCTGCTGGCCGAAAGCCCGGCGCTGGACCTCTACGACCGTGAGTGGGTGGTGCATACGGCCAGCGCCGAGCGCGCGCCCTCGAAGATCGGGCCGAATGCCCAAAGCAACGGCAATCTGCTCTCCAATGGCTGCCGGGTGGACGGCTGTGTCGAGCGCAGCGTGATCTCCCCCGGCGTCTACATCGCCGAGGGGGCGGTGGTGCGCGACAGCATCATCCTCAACGATACAGTGATCGGCCCCGGCGCGGTGGTGGACCGCTGTATTGTGGACAAGGGCGTTCAGATCGGCGCGGGGGCGCGCGTGGGCGAGGGCGACGACAACACGCCCAACATCGCCATGCCGGAGCAGATCAACACCGGCATCACCTTGATCGGCAAGAAAAGCGTAGTACCGGAGAACATGGTGATCGGGCGCAACGTGGTCGTTCACGCCTACTGTGGGGCCGACTCTTACAAGCGCAAGAAAGTGCCCAGCGGCCAAGACGTGGGCAAGAGTATGCGCTAGCGATGGCCTCTTCTCTCCCCAGAACCACCGGCACGTTACTTGATTCACGTTACTTGATTCACATTGCTTGATTTTGTGAATCCTCCGCCTTGGTAGAAGATTTATCAAGTACGGTACGGACTTGACGTGCGGAGATGCGGAGAGAAGAGCGGAATTGCCGGTATTCCAACAGTCTACGATATGGCTACGGCGCGAGGGCCGGGCGCTGGTTTGGCTGGCGCTTGCATCTCTCGCCTATCTCCTTCTACACCTAGACGGGCCATTGTTCCTTCAAGCCATTGCCGCCCTCACCCTGGCAGGCGTTGTACCGGGCCTGCTGCTCTTTGAGTTGGTGGCAGGTCGCGCGGTTTGTCCAGCATCGGCCCTATGGGAGCGGCTGGTGTTGAGCGCGGCCGCAGGCATGGCGCTCATGGTGGTCGGCGCCCTGGCATTGAGCTACCTGCCCGGCCCGCTCGAACCGGCCACGCTGCGCCTGGCCCAGCTTGTCCTCATTGGCCTGCTGGCAGCCGTCATGTTGATTACCGGGCGCAGCCGGCCAAACCCTCGCGACCGCACAGGGCCTGCCGATCCCTCCCAGGCGCTCCAGCCGCCGGATGCGCAGCGTGTCTGGCTCTGGGCCGGGCTGCTCGCCTTGACCTTTACTGCCGCCATGCTGCGCCTGCCGAACCTGGGATACTCCGAATTTCAGGACGATGAAGTTTCGGTCATGCTCCGCGCCGCCGAGGTCATTCAGGGACGTGAAGATGCGCTCTTTGTCCACGACAAAGGGCCGGCGGAGGTCCTGATCACGGCGACGCTCTACGGGCTGGTCAACCGCACCAACGAAGCGACTGCGCGGCTGCCCTTTGCCGTTGCCAACCTCGTTGCGCTGGCGGCCTTCTTGCTGCTGGGGCAACGGCTGCTTGGCCCGCTGGCCGGCTGGACGGCCGCCATGCTCCTGGCCGTGGATGGCTACTTTGTTGGCTTTTCGCGCATGGTCCAATACCAGAGCATCGTCTTTCTGATGGTTGTGGCCGCGTTGCTGGCGGTCCACCGCCTCTGGGACCGGCGCGCGACGACGGTGCGCTGGTTGTCGCTGGCTGCCCTCTTTTTGGCTGTGGGCGCTCTGGCCCATTATGAGGCCATCTTCGGGCTGATACCGGCTGCGGTGCTGCTGGTGGAAGCGCGGCGGTGCACCGGCAAGCCTGCCTTGCGGGACTTGTTGTTGCCGGTCGCGCTCTTTGGCGTCCTGCTCGCCATCTTCTATGGGCCTTTCGCCGCGCACCCACGCTTTGCCCGCACCTTTAGCGAGATCACCGGCAACCGCATCGGCGACGCATTTCCCTACAACAACCTCTGGGACTGGTTCTTCCGTTCCACCATCTACAGCAGCGTCTATGCCTTCGGCTGGATGACCGTCCTGGCGCTGGCCGCCTATGGGGTCGCGGTTTGGCGTCATTGGCCGCGCCTTGTCGCGCTGGCCGCCGGCGCCATTGCCGCCGCTGGGCTGGCCGTGACCTTGGTCGAGCCGGCATGGCTCATGCTGGCCGGGCGCGACCAGACTTGGTTCTTTTTTGCCGTCATGCTGGCAGTCGTCTGCATGGCGCCGCGCTTGCCTGCATCACAGCGGGCCGTTTGGCTCTGGTTTAGCCTGCCCTTTGTCGTGTCCATCTTCTTTGTGCAAAAGCCGCGCACCCATGTCTACGGCTTTTATTTTGCCTGGGCGCTGCTGGCGGGCTGGGCCGTCCAGCAGGGATGGAGTTGGTTGGCGGCGCGCGCCCCACAGCGACCGCTGGCGGCGGTGGGTATTGCGACCGTGACGGCGCTCACGCTCCTGTTCGGGGCCTATGTGTATTGGTTCTTTCCCTATACCGAGCAGGAAGTCCTGCGCACTTGGGAGGTGAACCGGCCGCGCGGCTATTGGACGCCCTATGAACGCCCGGCGCAGAACGCGATCTTTGGCTTTCCCTTTAAGAATGGCTGGAAGGCTGTGGGATTGCTCTATGCCGATGGGGTGTTGCGCGGCCCATTCGCGCGCAACGGCGAGCGTGGCATCGCCGCCTGGTACACGCGCGGAGGGCCGGACTGTCCGGGCGATGCGCCCTATTACATCTATACGCCGGTGAACGAGCCGACCAATCGGGGGCTGGTGGCAGAGCGCCCCCGTCCCTCCGAAGCGGAAGGCTATTACCTGCTGGCGACCGTGCAGGTGCGCGGGGAGACCCGGCTGGAGGTCTTTGGGCGCACGCCGCCCGCCGGCCCACCCCTGCTGCTCGACGCCGAAGCCCAGGAACACCGCTTTGACGCCGAGCTTTCCGGGCCGCTCTTCGAGCAGGCCGGGCCGGTCGCCGAGGCGCAGATGACTCGCAGTAGCGCACAGCTCGCGGAGGGCTACCGCTTTGGCGACGCCATCTGGCTGCGCGGCTACAAGCTCAGCGCACAGGAGGTTGCGCCCGGCGACTATCTGACGCTGACGCTCTACTGGCAGGCGACCCGGCCCATCTCCACGCGCTACAAAGTATTTACCCAAGTCATTGACCTAGCGGACCTGCACAAGGCCGGTCAAAAGGATGGCGCGCCCGGCTGTGATCGCTACCAGACGGATAGCTGGCTCCCTGGCGACCTGATCGCAGACCCGTACTGGATCCCCATCGTCCCCGATGCCCGGCCCGGCGCCTACACCCTGCTCATCGGCCTGTACGATGAGAATGGAGACCGGTTGCCCGTCTTTGATGGGGCAGGGCAACCGGTCGGCGACGCAGTCCAGCTCACGACCATCACTGTTCTGGCCGATCCGTAGTATTCTCTGTGCAGGTTCCAATACGTTGATGGCGATGTCTCCCTGCTGGGCACACGAGGAGCAATGGACGAGTCCCACGGCGTTCTACCGGATCCGAATGCTGCCGGCCTGCCGCCTGTGCTGCGGGCGCGCCGCGCGCCGCTGGTGGGGCGCAGCCGGCAACTGGCTGTCTTAGCCGAGCAGTTGGCCGGCACGCGCGCCGGCCATCCACCGGGCGCGCGTGTGCTGTTGCTGGCCGGCGCGCCCGGCATCGGCAAGAGCCGGTTGCTGGAAGAGTTTCCGCCGCCTGATCTGGCGGCCGGCGTGACGGTGCTGCGCGGCGGCGCTTCTCAGGCTGAGGGCATGCCGCCCTACTTGCCCTTCCTTGAGGCGCTCGGCGACTATCTTGCGGCAGCGCCCCTCGAGCTCCTGCGCGCCCAGTTAGGTCCCCATGCGGCCAGCCTGGCGGCATTGTTCCCGGAGATTCCGCAGCGATTGGGGCCGCCGCCCCGTCACCCACTCGGCCCTGAACAGGAGCGCTTCCGGCTATATGAGGCAGTAGCGGGGTTTTTGGCGGCCATCGCCGCGCGTGGCCCGCTGCTCCTCCTCCTCGATGACCTTCAATGGGCGGATGCCGCCACCCTCGATCTGCTCGTCCATATCGTCGGTCGTTTGCGCGCTACGCCGCTGCTGATCGCCGGGGCCTACCGGGAAGGCGAGGAGAACCCGGCCCTGACCCGCGCGTTGGCGGAGCTGAACCGGCGTCGCCTGCTGGTCATGCTGCCGCTGCATCCCCTGTCAGGCGAGGAAAGCCGGACCCTGGCGACAAGCCTGCTGCATGGGGAGATTGCGCCGGAGGCCGCCGGCCTGCTGCACCGCCAGAGTGAAGGCAATCCCTTCTTTCTGGAAGAGCTGCTCTGGGCATTGGTCGAGGCGGACATCCTGGTCTGGCGTGAAGGACGCTGGCAACTGGCCGCCGATCCGGGCAGGCTCCTGCCCCCCAGGGTCGCGGAGGCCATCCGCATGAGGCTGGCGCGGTTGGACCCGGCCGTGGTGGCGCTGCTGCGGGTCGCTGCGGTGGCGGGCCGGTCGGTGGAGCCGGGATTGCTGGCCCAGGTAAGCCACATAGACGTGGAGCAGATAGACGTGGAGCAGGTCGAGGAGATGCTGCTGGCCGCGGCGCGGGCCATGTTGGTGCGACCGGAGGCAGACGGCGCCTACGCCTTCACCCATGATATGGTGCGCGAGACCCTCCTGGCCGACCTCGGCCATGCGCGCCGCCGGCGGCTCCACCGGGCCATCGGCGAGGTATTGGAGGCGCAGGGGGAGGCCGATTCGCCGCGCCGACTGGTAGACCTGGCCTTCCACTTCGCCGCGGCCGGGGAAATCCCGCGCGGGGTGGCCTATGCCCTCGCCTCCGGCGCGCAAGCGTTGCGGGCGTCGGCGGCGGTGGAAGCCATCACGCACTACCGGACGGCGCTCCAACTGCTCCATTCAAGCGGCGACCACGCGCAACGGGCGGTGGCGCTGGCAGGTCTGGGCGATGCGGCGACCCTGGCCGGCGATTACGCCCAGGCCGCCGAGGCCTATCTGGCCGCTCAAGAGGCTTGGCTTCGGGCCGGCGATGCCGCAGCCGCCGCGAGGGCTTGGCGGCGGTTGGGGGCCGTGCGTTGGCGGCAGGAGGCTGTGACGGAGGCCAAAGAGGCATTCGAGCGAGCATTGGCGCTGCTGGGGCCGGAAGACAGCCAGGACGCAGCCGAGACGCTCTTGCAGCTTGCCGATCTGCACGGGACCAGCCTGGGCCGCAACAGCGAGGGGCTGGCCTATGCTGAACAAGCGTTGGCTATGGTGGCGCGGCTGGCAGACGCCCCCTGGGCGCGACCGTTGGAGGCGAGGGCCTACTGTGTCATTGGCAATGTCAAGGCCCGCGGCGACGATCTTGCCGCTGGGCAAGCCTCCCTGGAGCGCGCCCTTGCGCTGGCGCAGGCGCTGGATGATCCGGTCCTCGCCGCCGAGGCGTGCGCCTACCTGGCGAATGTCTTGGCCTGGACCGGCGATGTGGACCGCTCGCGCGAAGTGTCGCTCCTCCATGCCGAGCTAGCCCGCCGTACCCAGGACCTCTTTCACCTCCGCCATGTCTACGCCTGGCTTGGACTCCAGGAAACGCTCCAGGGGCGGTGGGCCAGCGCGGCGTACCATTTTGCCCAGCAGGAGCAGATCGTCGAAGGGCTTCAAATTCCAGAGCCGCGCGCCACGCTCCGAGCCTATTGGGGTATCCTCCACCACTGTCAAGGACGCTTCAGCGAGGCCGAAGCCGAGTTCCGAGAGGCCGTCCAGCTATTGCGGCCCACCGGGTCGGGCACGCTCCTCTGGCACCTGGGCTGGTGGGGGCTGGCCCTCGCCGAGCTTGGGCGGCGCGAGGAGGCGCTGGCCCGCTTTGCGGAGCTGTACGCTCTGACCGAGACCCTGGACAAACGGGCGCGGGGACGCGGCATGGCGCTCGCGCAGCTCGCCGTCGGCTACACCCGGCTTGGCGAGCAGGCGCGCGCGGCCGGCTGCTATTCACAACTGTTGCCCTTCCAGGGGCAGTTCGCGCCGATCCTGATTGACCGCGGGTTGGGTCTGGCGGCCCAAGCCGGCGGCGATCTGGCATCCGCCCGGCGCCATCTGATGGATGCTGAAGCCCAAGCGCGGCGAGCAGGCTTGCGCCCGGAGCTGGCGCTCACGCTCCTGCAACGAGGGCTGCTCGAGCAAGCAGCGCTCAAGGGTAGCAGGATGCAGGCGCCAATAGACGGCAGCGCGCTGGCGGAGGGGGTGCGCCTGTGCGAGGAGCTGGGGATGCAGGCGTTTGCACGGCGCCTGCTTGGCTCCGCGTCCGCCCAGCCGAAGCGCCCTGCCGGCCTGAGCGACCGTGAGCTGGAAGTCCTGCGCCTGGTGGCCCAGGGCCGGACCAACCGCGAGATTGCCGAGGCGCTTGTCCTGAGCGAAAAGACCGTCGCTCGGCACCTCACCAATATCTACACCAAGACGGGCGTCGAGAACCGCGCCGGCGCCGCGGCCTATGCGCTGCGCCACGGGCTGGCCTGAACCGAGGACGTATCAACCGGACTTCCTTCGACCGCGATACGAACAATTTCGTATTGCCTCCTTTGCTCCTCTCTTCAAACTCTAGCTCCAAGATGGAAATTTCTTCCGATGCGGCCGCGCCCCAAGCCGCTCATAATGGCGTCAGTACAACGGCCCGTTCCTCCGAGGATCGGTCGCAGGCACGACTACACCAGGTCTTTGCCGGAGCGGCCAGCCCTCCTCCGTGAAATGTTTCATATTTTTGTGAACAGCAGGGCGCGGCCTCCCCGTCGGTGCGGTAGGATACCGCACTATTTGCGTGAACAATGGGAGCCGCCTCGTCGTAGGTGCGGTATCCTACCGCACGCTTTAGCTAGATTGCGCACCTACGGGTTGTCACCTGACACCGGGAATAGAAGCCGTGTTCTCGATTTCGATTTTATGACGCAGAACACGGCGTGGGGCTGAATCGCAAGAAAGGAGATAGCGCATGATCCTCGTCGTGGGCGCTACAGGTTTGGTCGGCGATATGATCGCGCGCAGTCTGCTGGAGCAGGGCCAGGATGTGCGCATCCTGGTGCGGCCCGGCTCTAACTACCGGTCGCTCGTTGACGCCGGCGCCAAGCCGGTCGAGGGCGATTTGAAGGAGCCGGCTTCATTGGTCACGGCCTGCTCAGGGGTCGAGACGCTGATTACCACCGCGACTGCCGGCTCGCGCGGCGGCGCCGACACCCCGCAGACGGTCGACCTGGAGGGGAACCGCCGCCTGATAGACGCCGCGCGCCAGGCAGGGGTGCAACAGTTCATCTTTATCTCTACCATCGGCGCGGATGAGGCCAGCCCGGTCCCTTTGCTGCGGGCAAAGGCTCAGACCGAGGTATACCTGCGTGCGAGTGGAGTGCCGTACACCATTCTGGCCGCCGCCACGCTGATGGACCTCCTGCTGGCCCTGGTCGTGGGCGGGCCGGCGCGGGCGGGACAGCCCGTCACGCTCGTCGGTGAGGGGCGCCGCCGGCACAGCTTTGTGGCGGCGCGCGACGTGGCGGCGTTCGCCGTGGCAGCCGTCGGCCACCTGGCGGCGCTGAACCGGCGCATTATCGTCGGTGGGCCGGAGGCTATCTCCCT
>DATLZJ010000438.1:0-4094 GCA_035574055.1 Caldilineaceae bacterium | reverse complement strand
TTCATCCAGCGTTTCCGGCCCCATATTGTCGGCATCACCGCCAACACCCCCCAGGTCAAGCAGGCATGGCGCACGGCGCGGGCCATCAAGGAGGTCCACGACTGTCCGGTTGTCCTGGGCGGCCCCCATGTGAGCGTGCTGCCGGAGGAGAGCTGCGAAAAGCCCTACGTGGACATTGTGGTGCGCGGTGAAGGTGAAGAGACCTGGATTGACATCTGCGACCGGCTTGACGCCTATCTGGCCGCAACGCCGGAGTATCACAGCGACGCCTTCCTGCACCCGGAAAATGAGATCTTCAAGGATTGTGCGGGCATCAGCTACAAGACCAGCGACGGCCAGATTCACAACAACCCCGACCGCAACCCCATCGCCGATCTGGATAGCCTGCCCTGGCCGGCCTACCATCTCTTCAAGATGGACCGCTATACCAACCTGCAACCGGCCACCGACCATGTGGACGGCGCGCGCAGCTTCAGCATCCTGACCAGCCGCGGCTGCCCCTATCGCTGCACCTTTTGCAGCCAGAGCATCATGCCCATCAAGTGGCGCAGCCGCAGCCCGGAAAATGTGCTGGCCGAGTGGCGTCACCTGGTCGAGGATTTGGGCGCGCAGGAGATCGGAGTGCTGGACGACAGCGCCAACATTCGCGTCAAGCGGCTGGAGGAGTTGGCCCACCTGCTCATCGAGCACAAGCTCAACCATGTGCCCTGGATTTTCGTCAACGGCATCCGCGCCAACCTGGCGAGCAAGGAGCTGTTGGGGCTGCTCAAGCAGGCCGGTCTGAAGCGCACGGCCTTTGGCGTCGAGAGCGGCGACCCCGAAATCCTCAAGAGCATTGACAAGAAGGTGGACCACGACACCATCCGCCAGGCGTTCAAGAACGCGCGCGAGGTGGGGCTGGAGACCATCGCCTTTATGATCATCGGCCTGCCCGGCGAAACGCGCGAGACCATGCAGCGCACCATTGATTTCGCGATTGAGCTGGACCCGGTGATCGCCAACTTCTCGATGATGACCCCCTATCCGGGCACCAAGGTCTATGAGATCGTCAAGCGCCAGGGGCGCTTTCTGATCAATGACTGGGAAGACTATGTCTTCTTTGACCAAAAGGCGCGCTATGAGATGGGCGAGATGACCGCCGAGCTGGTGGAGGAGATGTACCGCAAGGCGTACCGCCAGTTCTACCTGCGCCCTTCGCCGATCATCCGCCGGCTCAAGACCAAGGACTTCTGGCTGAACCTCCCCCGCAATGTGCGCATCGCGCTCCGCACTTTCCTCCCTCACAAGGAGAAGACGGGGCTGCGCAAGGCCGTCGAGGCAGAAGGCGCCATCTAATGCGAGTGATTCTAGCGAGTCCTGAAGCCAAGGTCTGGAGCGAGCGGAAGCACATCCCCCTGGGCTTGGGTTACCTGGCGGCGGTGCTGCGCGAGGGCGGCCACGAGGTCATGATCTACGACGCGGCCATTGAAGACGTGGGCGTCGAATATTACATCGAGCAGGCCGAGGCCCAGGGCAAGCCTTATCGTTTGATCGGCATTACGGCGACGACGCCGCTGATCGTTGATGCCTGGGAGATGGCAGCGCTGGCGAAAAAGCGCGGGCTGATTACTGTCCTCGGCGGGCCGCACTTGACCATCCTGCCGCTGGAGTCGCTCCAGCCGCCCCATGATGAGTATGTGGACTACGTCTTCAAGGGCGAGGCCGAATATACCTTCCTGGAGTTGGTCAACACACTGGATGCGGGCCGCCGGCCCAACCTGTTGCCGGGGATGCTCTTCCGCCGGGGCGATGAGGTGGTGATCAGCCCCGAAAGCCCCATGATCCCGGACCTGGACGCGCTGCCCTTCCCGGCCCATGACCTTTTTAAGATTGACCGCTACCAGAATTTACAGCCGCTGACCGATGGGCTGGACCGCCAGGCCCGCAGCTTTACCATCCTCACCAGCCGCGGCTGCCCCTACAAATGCACCTTCTGCTCCAAGCCCGTCACCGGCGACACCTGGCGCGCCCGTTCGGTCGAGAGTGTGGTGCAAGAGTGGAAATGGCTGGTCAAGGGACTGGGCGCGACCGAGATCGGCGTCACCGACGATATCTGGAACCTTAAGCTGCCCCGCGCCAAGGAGCTGTGCCGCCGCCTGGTTGAAGAGGGGCTGAACACGGTGCCCTGGGTGACGGTCCACGGCATGAAGGTCAACCACACCGACCTGGAGCTGTTCCAGTTGATGAAGGCGGCCGGCTGCAAGCGGGTAGGCTTCGGCGTGGAGAACGGCGACGAGCGCATGTTGCGCAACGTGATCCGCAAGGGCCAGACGATTGAGATGGTGCGCGAGGCTTTTGCCAATGCCAAAGCCGCCGGTCTCCAGACCATGGGCTTCTTTATCTTCGGGATGCCCGGCGACACCGAGGAGACCATGGAAAAGACTATCCAGCTTGCCCTGGAGTTGGACCCCAAGCTGGCGAACTTCATGCTGGCGGCGCCCTTCCCCGGTACGGTGATGTATGACATGATCGTCGAGGGCGGGCAGGTCTTCGCCGACAATTGGGCCGACTTCGCCATCCATGAGCAGAAGGCGCGCTTCACCATGAATGAGGGCTATGACCCGGACTTGGTGGTGCGCAAGTGGCGGGAAGCCTACCGGCGCTTCTACCTCTACCGGCCAGAGCGGGTGTGGGAGAAGATGACCATGAAGGAGAACTGGACCAACCTGCCCCACACCTTCAGCCAGATCCGCCGCTTCTTCATCGGCCAAAAGGACCAGCACGCGCCACAGAAGACTGCATTTAATCAGGTAGCGGCGTAGGGAATATCTCTATGCTTGGCCTGATCCCCAAACTGCCGCTCTACTGGGCCTTTCGCACCTTTGGCTGGCCCAAGGTCAAACCCTTCTCCGTCGTCATCAGCGTCAGTTTTCGCTGTAACAGCAAGTGCCGCACCTGTGATGTGTGGCGCAAGCCCAACGACGACCTGACCGTGGACGAGTGGGAGCGGGTCTTTGCCAGCCTGGGACGCACTCCCTTCTACATGACCTTCACCGGCGGCGAGCCGTTCTTGCGTAAAGACCTGGACGAGCTGGTCATTCGCGCCTATCGCCACTGCCGCCCCGAAGTGATCACCATCCCCACCAACGGCATGTTGACCGAGCGGGTGCTGGCGATGACCGAGCGCATCTGCCGGGAGTGCCCCAAGTCCAGCATCGGCATCAATCTCAGCCTGGACGGCATCGGCGATGAGCACGACGACATCCGCGGGGTGGAGGGCAACTGGACGCAGGCCATGGAGACCTGGCAGCAGCTCAAGGCGCTGCAAGGGCGCTATTCCAACCTGGTGCTCACCGTCCACACAGTCATCAGCCGCTTCAATGCCCACCGCTTTCGCGAGATCAGCGAGGGGCTGAAATTCCTCCAACCCGACAGCTATATCACCGAGGTCGCCGAGGAGCGGGTGGAACTGGACACCGTCGGCTGGGGCATCACCCCACGACCGGAGGACTACGACCCCATTGCCGATTTTCTGAGCGAGCAGGCCCGCCAGGCGCCGGCGCGCGGCATCGCCCGCTTCACTCAGGCGTTCCGCGCCCAATACTACCAGCTTGCCAAGCGAGTGCTGCGCGAGCGCGACCAGGTGATCCCCTGCTATGCCGGGTGGGCCAGCGCCCATATCGCGCCCAATGGCGACCTCTGGAGCTGTTGCATCCGCGCCGAAGCGGTGGGCAATGTGCGCCGGCACGACTATGACATTACCCCCATCTGGCAGGGCGCAGCTATGGAGGCGCTGCGCGGCAGCATCAAGCGCAAGGAGTGCGCCTGTCCTATGGCGAACGCTAACTATGCCAATATGCTGCTCCATCCCCCAACCGTAGCGAAGGTGCTGGTGGACGTGCTGAAGTAGCACGGCTACAATGGTTGTGGAGAAAGATTTGTGAGAGCAGGGAGGGGTCTATGAGCGACCAAATGGCGGAACGCACAGGCGATCTGATAAGAGAGGCGGCCGGCGGCCCGTTGACCGCCGGAGAGCTGGTTGCCGAGCTGGAAAAGACCATTGAGCGCCTCGCCCCGGAGTGGCCGGCCCAAAACCCGAATCTGCATGAACGACT
>DATLZJ010000437.1:0-2459 GCA_035574055.1 Caldilineaceae bacterium | reverse complement strand
AGCCCATCGGCGGCGATCTGGTTGCCGGCAACCGCCAGGGCCGCCTCGCGATTGCCCTGTTGCATGAATTGCAGAGCCTGTTGCACCAAGATGGCGCGCCGTTCTTCGGCCACAAAGGCCGGGTCCACCGCGCCGGGAGGCAGCGCGGCCAGTTGGTCTATGATCGCCAGCGCGCCCGCCCAGTTCTGCTGGGCATAGTACGCGTTGAGCAGCACCCGCAGCCCATCCACCTGCCAGCGTTCCAGCTCGGCGCGCTGGGCATCGTCGGAGGGGAGCAGCGCCAGCGCCGCGGTCACCTCGTCCACCACCAGACGGGCATACTGCTCATTGGTTACGCTGCCGGCCTCGACCACTCGGTCCCGGTAAAGATGGGCCAACCCCACATGCAACGCGGCCTGGTCTTGGGGGGCGGCTCCAGGGGCCGCCTTGGTCAAACCGGCCGTATAGGCCGCTACTGCCTGTGCATAGAAGCGATTTCGTAGGGTATCGCTGGGCGCTTCGCGGTAGAGCCGCCGGTAGAGGTCCCCCAGCCGCACAAAGTTGGCCGGCGGCGCGCCGTCCACGGCAGCGCCTTTGGCCTCCTGAAGCTGCGCCCAGGTGGCAGGCGCAATCAAACGAAAGACAAAGGCCGTATCGGGGATGTTGGCATCGTACAGCCATTTGATGCTGGTCTCGGTGGGGTTTGCGGGCATGCCGTAGGTCCAGCCATCGGGCGCTACCTCCATCCATGCATCCGTAGGGAGTCCCTCGCCGATGAGCAACTGGACGCGCAGGCTGATGTTGCCCGGCCACTGGTTCAGCACCGCCGGGGCATAGCGCACCGTCGCCAATGCGTTGTTCCCCAGGCTCACCTGGTAGACCAAGCGCAGCAGCACCCGGCCATCGGCAGGGATGGCGACCTGGCTGGTATAGCCGCCGTCGCCGGATGGCTGGAGGGGCAACGCCTGTCCATCCGCGGTCAGAGATAGCCCCTCAAAGCCGGAGAGCGACAGGTCGCCGCCTGGGGACAGCCGCAACCCCAGCATCACCGGCCCCTCCGTGGGATTACGCAGCCGGTAGGAAGCCTCCATCGCCACCAAGCTGCCGTCCAGCCGCAGATCGGCCAGATGGGTCTCCAGGATAACGTCGGCGCCGCTGGCGGGCAGCAGATAAAGCTGGGGGGCGGCGCCAGGGGTAGACTGGGCAAGTGAGCGTTGGGATGGCGCGGCCTGGGCAGGCGAAGCCCAGAGGATGGAGAGACCCAGGATCAGCCAGGTCATGCGCCACCAGAACGCCCTGGACGGAGACCCTGGCGGCAAACGGAAGTCTACAAAAAAGGTATCCAAGGCCAGGGGCCAAGCGTCTACTTGAATGGAGCCTGCAAAAGGCATGGCGCCCCTGGCGCGCAATACCCTCAGCGAGAACGAGGCAATCCGATCAAAAAGGATGGGGCGTAAAGCGAAGCGAGGGAGGACGATGGCCGGCGGTAGGCTCGCCGTCAGCTGATTTGTAACCGGGCTTGTCAAGGCTGGATCGCCGGCAAACCGGCTGATCCGTTCCAAAGTTGCATTTCTACTATGCTTCTGGTATCGTGGCATTGTCCATATAATACACTAGGACATAATACACTAGGACATAATACACTAGGACGAAACGGTAAAGGACGATCGGGCGAGGTAGCCAAGAAAGGCATTACCCTACGTTATGATCCGGTTGTTGATGCAATGGGACATCAAGATGGGCCGCGAGCAGGATTTCTCCGAGTTCGTTGTTCGCGAATTCGCCCCCCGTCTCATGCAGCTTGGCATCGAGCCGAACGAAGTTCTGTATACCATGTACGGCGAAGGTCCGCAAATGCTAACCATTGGCGCCGTCGAGAGCCGCGAGAAGCTGGCGGACATCCTGCAGAGCGCCGGGTGGAAGAAGCTTCACGACAAGTTGCTGACCTATGTCACCAACTACAGCCAGAAGGTAGTCCCCGACAATGGTCGCAACTTCCAGCTTTAAGCTTGGCGCCTTCGAGCTGGACAGCACTGAGCCGAGCCTATCGTTTGCCTGTTAGCCTGATACGCAGCCCCGTACCCTGTACCGCCGGACGGTGCGGAATGTGGTGCATCCGCTGCTCGTCCCGGCGAGTTATTGTATCCACGTTTGGAGTAATCAACTCATGACCGAACACGATCCCCAGCGCGTGACTAGCCCGCGCTATTGGCTCTGGCTGGCGGCTCTAATCCTCCTCATCCTGGCGATTGTTGCCGCCTGCGTCGCGCCGGCCCTGCCCGAGAATCCTGCCGCGCCGGCCAACAGTGTTGGCGCAAAGAGCGGCGACGCGGCGACTAGTGACGCAGGCAGTGAAGAGGGTAACGGGGCAGAAGCGGCAGCAGGCGAGGAAACCGCCGCAGAGGCTACCGAAGGCGGGGCTACCGAAGCAGGGGCCAGCGCAGCGGAGGCCGCCGCGCAGCCTCCTGCTGAGGGAGCCG
>DATLZJ010000436.1:0-5134 GCA_035574055.1 Caldilineaceae bacterium | reverse complement strand
CAGGCGTGGGCCAGATGGTCGAGACAACGGTGGGCGGGCGCTTGGACGCTGGGCGCTTTACGCCCTTGCCTCTCCGGGCGCGTGTGACCCATCTATCAGACGGGCGCTTTATCAGCGAGTCCAACGGCGCGCGCTGGGACGCCGGCCTGAGCGCCGTCTTGGAGGCGGGAAACGTGACCTGGGTGGTCGCGAGCAAGCCGGTTAACCTCTTCGACCGTTCCTTTTTCTATGCCCACGGCCAGGACCCGCGGCGCTTTGATGCGGTGGTGGTCAAGTCGCCTCACTGCCAACCCCACATGTTCGACGAGTGGGCCGAGGTCAATGTCAACGTGGATGTGCCGGGCGCGACCAGCGCCAACCTGAAGACGCTGGGCCATACTCGCTGCACCCGACCCATCTTCCCGCTGGACCCGGAGGTCAGCTTCACACCCCGGCCACAACTCTTTCGCCGCCCTGAAGTTTGATATACTCGTAGTAGGCGTGTGGATCGTGAAATTGGCCGAGATTTGCGGAGGGATGGCTATGGTGGAATTCACTTTTGAGGAGTTAGTTGCAGCGGTTCAAAAGCTCCCGCCTGAGCAGCAGGCCGCATTAGCCTATCGCCTGCATCAAGCGACGTCTGAGCATGGAGAGACGTTGACCCGTGAGCAGGCGTTAGCTGAATTAGAGGCGCTACGTGCCACAGGTGCATTTGACCAGGTGGAAAGCCTCCTGGGGAAATATGCCGGTGCTGACGTCTCCCGGGAGGACTTAGATGCGGCCATCCATGAAGCCGCTACTGAGTGGGAGGATGAGTTCGATGAGTTCTTCCGTGACGGCTCATGAACCCCTCCATGTTGTGGATACCCATGCCTTAATCTGGTATCTACTGGGCAGTAAGCTGCTCGGCTCCAACGCGCGCGAAATCTTCCTCGCTGCGGAACGAGGTGAGACACGGCTTTATGTATCGTCCATCTCTGTTGCTGAGATGTACTACGCCAATAGGAAGTTTCAGTGGTTTTCAGACTTCTCTTTGGTGTATCAGGACCTCAGGAGTAAACCCTATTTTCGCTTTGTCCCCTTCGCTGCTGATGATGTACTGGCATTTGATGCAGATGAGGCAGTACCGGAGATGCATGATCGGATTATTGCCGGGCTTGCTCGCCGGCTAGGCGCTCCCATCGTGACCTCCGATCCCCAGATTGCGGCTGCTAAACTCATATCTGTGATATGGTAGCGCAACATATCAGCTTATAACAAGACATACCATTCTCACAGCAAAAGGAACCTTGATGAAGATCGCCAAGATTCAAGCCTTCGGTCTGCGCGGGATGACGCCGGAGGGAGGCTGGAGCAACGAGATTCGCCCAGATGACTGCGTTCACACCCTGGTCGCCGTGACCACCGATGAGGGCGTCACCGGCTGGGGCAGCGTCTTTACCAATGATGGGCTGGTCAAGGCCGCACTCCACGTGCTGGAGCCGCTCTACCGGGGGGAAAATGCGCTGGAGCCGGAGCGGGTGAGCGAAAAGCTGCACCAGCACATGTTCTGGTTGGGTCGCGGCGGCTCGATCACCCATACCATCAGCGGCATTGACATTGCCCTGTGGGACATTCTGGGTAAGGCGACCGGCCAGCCGGTCGGACGGCTGCTGGGCGGACGCTATCGGGAGCGGGTGCGCCCCTATGCCTCGCTGCTCATGGACCAGCCCGCGCCCCTGCGCGACCACCTGGCCCAGATCAAGCAGCAGGGCTTCCGCGCCTTCAAGATGGGCTGGGGGCCGTTTGGCCGGGTCAGCGCGGCGCTGGACGAGGCCATTGTGGCCGCCGCGCGCGAGGCAGTAGGCGACGAAGCATTGCTGATGGTGGACGCCGGCGGCAGCGATGCCTACTGGACCAACGGCTATAAGTGGGCGCTGCGCACCGCCGAGATGCTGGCCGATTACGATGTCTATTGGTTTGAAGAGCCGCTCCACCCCGACGCGCTGGAGGACTACGTGCAGCTCCGCCGCCGCGCGCCTCTGCCCATTGCCGGCGGCGAGGTATTGACCCGGCGCCAGTCCTTTCAACCCTGGCTCCAGGCGGGCGCCTTTGACATCGTGCAGCCCGATGTCACCAAGGTCGGCGGCATCAGCGAAGAGCGGCGCATCGGCTGGATGGCCCAGGAGAACGGCGTGCGCTTCATCCCCCACGGCTGGAACACGGCGCTGGGCTTGGCTGCGGACCTGCACCTGGCCTCGGCCTTCCCCGCGACCGATCTGGTCGAGTACATCACCGGCTCACCCTACATTGACGAGCTGATCGTGGGCGGGTGGCAGCTGGACGAGGAAGGGATGCTGGCAATCCCGGATGGGCCAGGGCTGGGCGTGACTGTAGACCTGGACGGCGTGGCGCGCTACAGCGGCGTCGCCATGGCGCAGTTGCCAGCTCCATAAAGCCGCTTGCGGATAGAGCCATTTGGTCAGATCGGCAAACTGCGTATAATATAGCCCGGCACAGCACTACCGATGCCAACGTGGAAAGCCTTCTCAGCATGGAAGCTGCACCCTGGCTGTTGTGCGGGGCCACGCGCCTACTGTGGCCTCAAGATGGGCCGCGATGTCTATGCGGCGCCGAACATTCTTGCCCGTGGACCAGCAGGTATGGGCGAACGCCCTAGAAGCTCCCCCGCACGCGGGAGCGTAGCCGCCTCTTCTCTGGATGACTTCTCAATGTCTCTCGAATCAATGTCTCTCGAATCAATGTCTCTCTAAACGACTCTGCACCTAACCACACCGGTCAGGAGTGCTTGATGGCGTTTCAGGTGAAACGGCGGGGCAAGCTAACCTACTATTACGAAGGGGACGACCCTGTTCTCTCCAATCTGGTCGTCGAAGAGTTGCCCGACGGCGACCTAAAAATCTACTTCTCCGGGCTGACCGGCGGATACTCGGCCAAAAATGTGTTGGGGCTGGACACGGTGACCTATATGGACCCCGACAAGGAGATCCCGCTGGTCTTTCAGTGCTGGGAGAAGTGGCTGCGCGACGCGGGGATTTGCCAGTCGCTGGCCGAGGTAGATTTCGTCGAGATTCATGCCTTTGGCTGCCAGCCCAAAGCGCCTCACCCGCTGGTAGACCCAGAAGGCTATATCCGGGAACAGGAGCGGCTGCGCCAGGCGTACCGCCGGGCCTATGCCGCATACTTCAAAGAGCATTGCCCGGAGAATGGGCTGCCGGCTCGCTTTACGGTGCATGTGGTGGATGTGCCCGACCGGGCCGCCTCGTATGAGTTCTATGGGACGGCGCTCTATCAAAGGAGCCTGCGCCGCTAGGCGCTGGTCATCGTGATTGCTCGTTTGCTCGCATTGTCTGTCCGCCGGTTGTAGCGACCGGCTTACCTTCTATTCTTCCGTGGTTGTCCTCCCTTCAAACAGGCTCGCTTAGATAGGTAGCTTCATGTCAGGCTCAGTCCAGTACGATCTGCTTCTTAAGAATGGTCATACCATTGATCCACTGAACCACATTGACGGCAAGATGGATGTCGCCATCGCTGGGGGGAAGATCGCCGCCGTCGCGCCCGACATCAATCCGGCCCTGGCTCAAAAGGTCGTGGATGTCAGCGGTCTCTATGTAACGCCCGGCATCATTGATATTCACGTCCATGTCTACCACACACGGGAACCGGAAGGTCTGAGCGTCATGGCCGATGCCCACTCCTTCCGCTCCGGCGTCACCACCATGGTAGATACAGGCACCGCCGGGGCCAAGCATTTTCTCCACTTCAAGCGCACGGTGATTGACCGGGCCAAAACGCGCATCTTTGCCTACATCAACATCGTTGATTTGGGGATGCAAGGCCCCTTCGAGCAGGACATCAACACCATGGACCCGGAGCTGGCGGCCTCCGTTGTGCTGGCCTATCCGGACATCTGTGTCGGGATCAAGACTGCCCACTACTGGACCCAGCTCCCCTTTGACGACATCCATCCCCCTTGGGCTGCGGTAGATGGGGCCATCGCCGCGGGCAATTTATGCAAGAAGCCGGTCATGGTGGACTTCTGGCCGCGCCCCCCGGAGCGCAGCTACGAGGAGTTGATCCTTCACAAGATGCGCCCCGGCGACATCCATACCCATATGTACGCCCAGCAATTCTTCATTCTGGATGACCAGGGGAAGCCGCTGCCCTTTGTCCATGAGGCGCGGGCGCGCGGCATCATCTTCGATGTGGGGCATGGCGCGGGCAGCTTCTGGTTCCGCAATGCCGTTCCGGCGATGCAGAACGGCTTTGGCCCGGACTCCATCAGCACCGACCTGCATACCGGCAATGTGCATGGCGTGGTGGTGGATATGCAGACCACCATGAGCAAAATCCTCAACATCGGGATGCCCTTGTCCGAGGTGATTATGCGCTCGACGGTGACGCCAGCCCAGGAGATCGGCCATCCGGAGTTGGGCCATCTCTCGGTCGGCGCAGAGGCAGATGTGGCGGTCTTTAAGTTGCTGGAAGGCGACTTCTGCTTTGTGGATTGTGGCCGCGCCAAGATGTGCGGCCATCAGAAGCTTGAATGCCAAATGACGGTACGGGCGGGGCAGATCGTCTATGATCCCAGCGGATTGAGCATGCCCCTGTGGCAGGAAGCGCCCCCGGAGTACTGGACGATCCGGCGCTAGCGAGCAAATGCGTTCAGATAGGAGGTAGATTGTGGCCGTCGCACACAACCGGCTGGCTTCCTCAAGCCCGGCCAAGCCAAGCCCACTGGCCCGCCTGGTCGGCGCCAAAACCAAGTTCCAGACCCGGCGAGCGCTCTGGGGCTACGTCTTTGCCCTGCCCTGGATTTTGGGGCTGATTATCTTCTGGGGTGGGCCGATCCTGGTCTCCTTCTACTACAGCTTTACCAGCTACGAGGTCATCGGCACGCCGAACTGGATCGGGCTGAACAACTACATTCGCGCCTTTACCCAGGATGACCTCTTCTGGCCCTCGCTGCAGCGCACCTTTGAATTTACGATCCTCTACGCCCCCACCGCCATCATCGGCGCGTTGCTGTTGGCGACCATGCTCAACCAGCATCTGCTGGGGACCAACATCTACCGCACCATCTTCTTCATGCCCCACCTGATCCCGGCGGTGGCGCTGGCGGTGGTCTGGATCTACTTGCTCCAACCGCGCTTGG
>DATLZJ010000435.1:0-9210 GCA_035574055.1 Caldilineaceae bacterium | reverse complement strand
CCACGGCAGGCTCAAGCTGTGGGCCGCCATATCCCAGCTCGCGCAGCCGCCGCTCGATTTCCACCGGCTCCAGCGTGTGGGCCTGGGCCAGGTACTCCAGCTCAATGATGCGCCGCGCCGCCACCAGCGCGGCCAGCGCCGGAAAATCGCCGGCCGCTGCCGCCGTTCCGGCGACGCCCGTCCCATTGCCTAGCTCCAAGCGCAGGGTCAGCGGCCCGCCCTCACCGCGCGGCGCCCAGCCTGCCACCCACAACACCCGCCCGGCGGGCAGGTCGCCCAGGTCCACGGCGCGCCAACCCGGCTCGGCGGCGTCTACGGCGCGACGGCCCACGGCATGAACCTCGCCCCGGTCTACCGCCAGCCGCAATCCGGCCAGCGCCGGGGCCGACCAGTCGGCCAAAATCTCGTCCAGCGCCGTCGTAATGTCGCCCTCGTCGGGGCTGCTGGTCAGGAAGCGCGCCACCCCGCCGCCCCGCTCGGCCAGTTGCAGCGCCAGAAAATCATTGGGCGCCGAATCAATACAGAGGACACTGATGCGCCGTCGTTGAGGTGAGGCAAACTCCCGGTCCGCCAATTGCAGGAGGCGCGCATGGTCCGTCACCTGGCCGTCGGTCACAATCAGGACGGCGCGCGTATCGCCGGAGCCAGTTGGCAGATGGAGCGCCTGCTCCAGCGCCACGCCTAACTCGGTGCCGCCGCTGTCGGTGCGGCCCTTGAGCCAGGCGACGGCGTTCTCGACGGTGCGAGGTGTGCCGGGCTGCAACTGCCGCTCGAACCAGAAGGGCGTGTTGTGAAAGACGGCCAGCCCAAAGGCGTCCTCGGGGGTGAGGCCGCGCAGGAGCTGCTCGGTCGCCCAGTCCGCGGCCTCCCACTTAGGGCCGGACATGGAGCCGGAATGGTCTACCAGCAAAGTCAGCTCGCGGCGGGGCGGGTCGCCTGCCGTCACCTGGGGGGGCGCGACCTGGGCCAGAAAGTAGACCACGCCCGCTGCCGGGTCGTCATGGGCCAATACATGAAGCACAGGCCGCTCGGCGGCGTAAGGCGGCGTCCAGCTCAACACCAGGTCGCGGTCGGGAATCACCTCGCCATCGGCCAGGCGCACCTGGGCAGTCTCGCCCGACGCCTCGACTGCCAGCGCATAGCCCGTGCTGCGGATCGAGACAGCGCCGGCCATTGCCAGGTCCAGGGCAAAGCGATGGCCGGGGTCGCGTAGCAGTCCAAACGGGAGCTGCTCGGTCGCCTTGCCCGGCGCGCGACCGCTAGCCTCATCGGCGCGCACATAGCGGGGCGCCAGGGTTAAGGGGACGCGCAAGCTCCAGCCGTTGCCTGCAGCCTGGGCCAGTTGCACAAAGTGGGTCTCGACCGTCACCGGCTCGTCAGGCCGCAGCCCCGCTACCTGGAGGGTAAAGATGTTGGGGCCGGCGCGCGTCGCCAGCGCTGCCTGCTGGCCTGCCTTCTTGGCCTCGGCATAGGCGGCTTCAGCCTCGGCGCGTGGCTTCAATTCAGCGCGGATCTCCACCTCGCCAAAGCGCACCGTCACCCCGCGCACCGCCGCGTCGCCCGGCAGTGGAAAGCGATAGAGCGCCTCCACCACCTCTGTGCTCTCTGCGGCGCTGAACCCGAAGCGCTGCACCAGCGTCAGGTCGGCGACCGGCCCCGTCACCCGGCCGCTCAGTTCTGTGCGCTGGAGCGGGACGAACCGGCGGCCCTGTTCCGGGCCGGAGGCCTTTGGCTCGGTGATCTCCAGAACCGGAAAGCCGTCGCCGCGTGAATTGTAGAAGTGTTGGGGATTGAACATGGCTTCATTGTAAGGCCCATTCGCCCTCCCCGTCAACCGGCGCCGGAGGCGGCGCCATCAAGCCCCTCTCCGCACCCTGCGCAACCAATGACGTGCTATAATCTAGCTCGCGCCTCTGTTCTACAAACAAAGGAGTATGGAGATGCACTTTCCCAAGATTGCGCCTGTGCGCCAGCACCTGACCACCGACCACATTGCCGATGTGCCGACCCATGTCCGCCACGAGCTGGCGCGCCTGCCCCTGGCCGAACGCATCCGGCCTGGGACGAGCGTCGCCGTGGGCGTGGGCAGCCGGGGCATCGGCTGTATCCGCGAGGTAGTGACTACACTGGTGGATGAGCTGCTGGCCCTGGGCGCGCAGCCCTACCTAGTGCCGGCGATGGGCAGCCACGGCGGCGGCACAGCCGCGGGACAGGAAGAGGTCTTGATCGGCTACGGTCTCGGCCCTGCCCAACTAGGCATCCCCATTCGCAGCAGCATGGAGACCACCGTGATCGGAGAGACGCCAAGCGGAATGCCGGTCTACTGGGACGTGAATGCCGCCCAGGCCGATGCGGTGATCGTGGTCAACCGCATTAAGCCTCACACGGCCTTTCGCAACCGCTGGGAAAGTGGCCTCTTCAAAATGCTGTCCGTGGGATTTGGCAAGGCCGAAGGGGCGGCGACCATCCACAGTTGGGGCATCGCCGAGGCCATGCCCGCGGCGGCGCGGGTAGTCCTTGCCAAAAAACCGGTAGTCGCGGGCATCGCCATTGTCGAGAACGGCCAGCACCAGCCGGCGGAGATCGCCGCCCTGGCCGCGGAAGAGATCGAGGCGCGCGAGCCGGAGCTGCTGGAACACGCCTGGCGCCATCTCCCCCGCATTCCCCTGGAGCCGCTGGACCTGTTGGTGCTCCAGGAGATCGGCAAGGACATCAGCGGCACAGGGATGGACCTTAACGTGGTCGGCATGTGGCGGCGCACGGGCGGCCCTGTCCAGCCTGACTTCCGGGCCATCACGGCGCTGGACCTGACCCCCAACAGCCACGGCAACGCGGTCGGCGTCGGCTACTGCGACCTGATCCCCCAGCGGCTGTGCGATAAGGTGGACTGGCCCGCCACCTACACCAACTGCTTGACCGCGGGCAACTTCAACGGCGGCAAACGGCCCATCACCCTGCCGACCGACCGGGACGTGATCGCCGCAGCCTTGCCGCGCGCCCACCCCGACCAGGCCCGTATGGTCATCGCCCGCAACACCCTCGATCTGGGGCTGCTCTGGGTTTCCACCGCGCTTTTAAGCGAGCTAGCGCGCTACCCCAATCTGGAGCAAATCGGCCCGCCCCAACCGCTCGCCTTTGACGCCGGCGGCTCGCTTACTCTGCCGGAGGCAGCGACTGTAGCCACGCATGAAGGGCCGTCATCCCGCTTGGGCTGATGGCCGATGGGCCGTAGAGGTGATCGGGGCCGATGCCGCCGCCGGTGCGCATGAGGTCGGTAAACTCGTCTTCGCTGAGCGCGGTGCCGGCAATGGCCGCGCCCTTGCCCTCAACCCCCTCTCCTGCTGGGCCGTGGCACTCGGCGCAGCCGCGGTCGTTGTAGAGGCGCTCGCCGCGCGCCAGGTCCACCGTCGGCCCGGCCTGTGGCTCTGATGTGGCCGTCGCCTCGGCGGTGGCCGTGACCGCCACCCTGGGCGCAACGGTGATCATGGTGGTCGGCATGGCAAAGCGAGCCGCGGGCATGGTCGGCACAGCGCGCGTCGTGGCGGCAGAAGACGCGGCATTGCGGTTGCTGCTGCCGCCGCCACAGGCTGAAAGCCCGGCCAGCGTCGCCGCCACGAGTCCCCACACCGCCAGCCTTCGCCAACCTCCGCTGCTCATGCTGCCCCCTTCTTTCTCGGCCTTCAGTTAGGTGATTCGCTCTCGTTGCCTTACTCGATCAGCTTGGGGTCGAGCGCATCGCGCAGCCCATCGCCCACAAAGGAGAAGCCCAGCATGGCGAGCGCGATCAAGAGGGTCGGAAAGAGCGCCAAATACCAGTAGACCGACACATAGGCGCTGCTCACCCCCACCATTTTGCCCCAACTGGGGATGGGGTCGTTGACGCCGATCCCCAAGAAGCTCAACCCGGCCTCGCCGAAGATCGCCGCCGGCACGCCAAAGCTCACCGCCACCAGCAGGGGCGAGAGCGCATTCGGCACCAGATGGGCAAAGATGATGCGCCGCTGCCCCACGCCCAGACAGCGGGCCGCTTCGATGTACTCCTTCTCGCGCAGCGAGAGAAGCTGACCGCGGGTCAGACGTGCAATCCCGATCCAACTCGTCACGCTCAACGCGATGATCACATTGAACAGCCCGCCGCCCGCCACCGTGATCAGCAAAATGGCGAAGAGCAGCCCCGGAAAGGCCGTCATAATGTCAATCAGGCGCGAGATGAGGAAATCTACCTTGCCGCCCAGGTAGCCGGCCAGCCCGCCCAACGTCACCCCAATGATCACCGCGATGGCTTGCACGGTCAACCCCACCACCATCGAGGTGCGCGCGCCGTAGATCAGCCGGCTCAGGAAGTCTCGCCCAACCTCGTCGGTGCCCAGCGGGTGAGCCGGGTCGGTGAAAGGAAAGACCAGCACCGCGGAAAAGTCCACCTTATCATAGGCATAAGGCGCGAGCAGGTCGGCGAAAATCGCCATCAAGATGAAGAGTGACACAATCGAAAAGCCAAAGACGGCCAAACGATTGCGGAAAAAACGGCGCACCGCATCTTGCCAGAGCGTGCGATGGCCGCGGGCGCTTGCCTCCAGCTTCAGGGGGATGGGCAGGGACGCCGTCTTTGCGTTGGACATCAGGCGCCTCCCTGCGAGCCGAGCCGGATACGGGGGTCAATGCGTGTGTAAAGCAGGTCTGTGGCTAAATAAGTCAGCCCCCAGACGGTGGCGATCAACAGGACCAGCGCCATAATCATGGGGTAATCTCGGTTGAAGGTGCTGGTGACAAAAAACTTGCCCAGACCAGGGATGCGGAAGATGGTTTCGATAAAGATGGTGCCGGTCAGCAGGTTGGGGATTTCGACGCCCAACACCGTGACCATCGGGATCAGCGCGTTGCGCAGCACATGTCGCCAGAGGATCGTCTGGGCGCCCAACCCCTTGGCGCGCGCCGTGCGCACAAAATCGCTGCGGATCACATCCAGTACGCTGGACCGGGTGTAGCGCGCCGTCACCGAGAGAGGCGCCAGCGCATAGGCCAAGACCGGCATGATCCAGGTTTTGGAAAGCACGCCGGGGATCAGCCATTGGTCCGGGTCGTTCCAGCCGCCCATAGGCAGCCAGTCGAGCCGCACGGCAAAGATCAAGATCAGCCAAATGGCGATGACGAAGTTGGGCACAGTAATGCCCAACATTGCCACAAAGGTAACCGCATTATCAATCCAGGAATTTTGATGGTAAGCGGCATAGACGCCAATGGGAATGCCCAGGCCAAAGGCGACCAGGATGGTCAACAGCCCCAATTGGACCGAGACTGCCCAGGTGCGGGCGATCAACTCCGTCACCGTCGTCGTCGGCTGCTGGTAGGGGATCCCGAAGTCCAGCCGCAGCGCATTGCTCATATAATTGATATATTGTTTCCACACCGGCTGGTCCAGCCCATACTTGCGCAGGATATTGGCCTTGGCCGCCGGTGGTAAGGGCTGGTTGGTCTCATCGAATGGGCCGCCCGGCACCGAATGCATCAGCGCAAAGGTGATCATCGAGACGACCAGCAGCACAAAGAGAATTGAGAGCAACCGCCCCAGCACATACCGCGCCATTCACGTCTCCTCAACGGCAAATCCTCGTAACGTAGGACCTCGTAACGTAGGACAAGGAGTTGGACAGTCGAGCCATCCAACTCCTTGTCTCCTTACCAAAGCCGGTCAAACGAACCGGCTATTCCTCAACAGCCAGATAGACGTCGCCCCAAACCCAGTCATTGCCCCAATGCCAGGCGGCAATGCCCTGGGAGTCCGGCTCACGGAAGCCTTCACCCTGCACATAGGGCTGGAAGAGGTTGCCCTGCCAGCGGTGGGCGACAAAGACGCCGCCCACATCGTCCACCAAAATGCGCTCGGCATCGCGGAACATCTGGTCGCGCCGCTCCGGGTCGCCCACCAGGCTGCTGGCCTCGGTGACAAGCTGGTCGAACTCATCGTTCCGCCAGGAGTGGCGGCCCGTCGAGAGCCAGATGCCCAGCAGGTTGGAGGGGTCCAGGAAGTCCATGCCATAGGAAACTGCACCGAACTGGAGCTGGGTCGGCTTGGCGTTCAGCGCATCCATATAGACCTTGAAGTCCTTGTTGGAGACCTGAATCTCGATGCCCAGGCAGTCGGAGATGGAAGCAGCCACGGCCTGGAAGACGGCCTGCATCGGCGGCGGTTCATTGCGCAGCCACATCTCCAGCGGCGGGAAGCCCTCGCCATCCGGGTAGCCGGCGTCAGCCAGATGCTGCTTGGCAGCATCACAGTCATAGGCTTGATATTCGCGCAGCACACCCTCGGTATCCGACGACGGGAAGCCCGGCATCAGCATGGCGTAGGCGGGCATGGCCTTGATCTCGCCGTAGACGTTCTTGACGATAGCCTCGCGGTCCACAGACTTGGCGAAAGCCTTGCGGACGTTGAGGTCGTTGAAGGGCGGGTTGTAGGTATCGAAGAGCAGATAGTCGGTGCGGAAGTCGCCGTAGTGGCGCAGGTAGTTGGCGCTCAACACCGGGTCGTTGAGGATCGTCTCAAAGTCGGCGGGGGAGAGATGCTCGTAGCTAACCGAATGAATCTCTTCGTTCTGGAAGGCAGCGAAGAAGGTCGCCGTGTTCATGTAAGTGATGACGATCTTATTCAACCGCGGCGGGCGGAAGCCCTTATAGTGAGGGTTGGCGACCAGCACGATCTCCTCGCCCGGCTTGAGTGATTCCAGCATGAAGGGGCCGGCGGAGACCGATGTGGCCGGGTCGCTGTTGTAGTAGGGGCCATGCTCCTCCAATGCCTTCTTTTGCAGCACGAAGGAGAACTGCATCATGGCGGGCAGAGGTGGCCAGGGGCGCTCGGTGACGATCTCCAGGGTCAGGTCGTCTACAGCCCGGACGCCCAGCTCCTCTGTCGGCAGCTCGCCGGCGATGATCTCATTCCAATTCTTCAGCACACCGGCATAGAACCAGGCAAAGTCCCAAGCATGCTCCGGGTCGGCGGCATAGCGGAAGGTGGCCTCCCAGTCATAGGCAGTCAGCGGTGTGCCGTCGGACCATTGAAGGCCGGGCTTGATGTGGAAGGTCCAGGTCAGCCCATCTTCGGCAACCTCCCAGCTTTCGGCGGAGGCCGGAATGACGTTGAAGTCCTTATCCAGATTGACCAGTTGGTCCTGGAACAGGTCCGAGCCACAGTAGCGCTGGTAGACCGAGACCATGAAGTCGAAGGTGACATGGTTGCCGGTAATGTCACAGGGCAGGCGGTAGATCTGCTCCGCATAGGGCCGCGCGTCGTCGGGCAAGCGTTCGCCGTAAATGGTGACCATGGGGTCCTCGGAGCCGGTAGCTGCCTCCTCAGCCGGGGCCGCGGTGGCCGCGGCGGCAGGCTCGGCGGCGGGCTGCTCCACCGCCGGCCCGGCGGCAGGCGCCGGACAGGCAGCCAACACCAGCGCCGCGGTCAGCAACAACGACAGCAGCGCAACTTTCGAGAATGATTGAGGCAAGCGCAGTGACGGTTTCAAGGGTTCCTCCTGTGTGAGCTTCTCCAACTATCGGTAAGTGAATCGGAAATCCATCACTAGGTCAACCTGCGAAATGAGCCTGCGAAATGAGCCTGTAAGGTAGAACGGGCAAGCAGGTGGCGAGCCGTGAGGCATACCGGGCAGGCGTGTCCGCTTGCCGCAGATGGGTAAGATAGCGACTCGGCTGCTTTCCAAGAGGGCGCAAAAGCTGATGAGGTGCGATGTGGGCAACTCCTTTCACCACGCGTCCGCGCGCCGGCACTGGGCCGGACGTGATGCGTAGTAGCGGTAGTCTGTGGCTTGCGGTCGCCGTGTAGCTGCCGGCGCTGAACTCGCCCGAAGCGCCTGGTGCAGCCCTGTTCTAGCCGGCTGGTCCGGCGAACAGCCTCAGCGAAACCTTGTGCAGGGTAGCCGCCATTTTAATCAACTTTTGGCTCAGGTGCAAACGCGCGCCAGGCCGCCGGAGAGAAGCCTGGCGCGCAGACGCTATGCCGCCGAAGCTTGTTGCGCCGGCTGTTGCTCCTCAACCTCAGGCAAGCGTTCTAGGGGACAGAGTGAAGCGTCCTCTGTCCCCTAGAACGCGGGTTACTTCTGCAACGTTGGCAGGAAGAGCTTCGCCGTTGGCGTCACCTGCAGCGGCAGCGGCTCAGAGACTGGGGCGTCCAGGCCGGGGCCGGCGATGGCGATGGAGACGATCTGCCCTTCGGCCACCAGGGCAGCGGACACCTCGGCAGTGGCCTGGCTGCTGCTGTTGACCGTGGTTGGCAGCGGGGCGCCATTCCAGAGCACGGTGCTGCCCGGCAGGAAATTCCCACCGCTTAGGTTGAGGGTGAAGGTCGCCCTGCCAGCATCCACCGTTGCCGGGGAGATGCTCGCCAGCACCGGCATCGGGCTGACGACCGAGAGCAGAAGAGTATTGGAGTCTTGATTGGGCTGGCCTGCTGCACCGGCAGTCCGCGCCTTGATGGCGACAGTGCCGGGGGTTGCGAAGAGTTCTGCGGCCACCTGCGCCGTAAGCTGGGTCGGGCTGACCACCGTCGTCGGCAGGGCCGTATCGTTCCAGAGCAGCGTCGAGCTTATCAGTTGTGTGCCAGTGACGGTCAAGGTAAAGGCCGGACCGCCCACGGTCGTCGTCACCGGAGATAGGCTATCGAGGGTGGGGAGCATCCCCAGAACGGCGCGCGCCCAGGTGGCAGGCTGGGTGCGCGCCGAGGCAAAGGGCCACTTGTGTTGGGCCGAGCCTGAACTCATATTGGCCACATGGCCCGCGGCCAGCCCGACGGTGCGCTCCCAGCCGCCCAAGACATCGCGTTCGATGCGCAGCTCGGCGCTCCAGCCCCCGGTTGTGAAGCCGGCCACGCCTTCCAGGCCAGAGCCGCCGGGCGTCCAGGCGCCGGCGTTGGGCACGAACGTATAGACGCCGCCATCTTCAGCCACGGCAAAGCCCAGATCGCCGCTCTGCAAGCTCGTCTCGCCGCTGAAGTTCGGGTCAATCATCAGCGCGGCCAGGGCCGGATTGGGGTTGGCTAGGCCGAGCTGAAGTCCTGAGAAACAAGCGTAGAGGTGATTGGCTGTACGAATCAGGCGCACCAGCCCCTGGCTGCCGCCGCCATAGGGCAGGAGCGGCACAGACGCGCCCCCGGCATAGGCGGCATCCTCACAATAGCCATCCAAGCTGGGCGCGGCGGTTTGGGGC
>DATLZJ010000434.1:0-2879 GCA_035574055.1 Caldilineaceae bacterium | reverse complement strand
AGCCGGCCTCGCCTTGCTTGCTGGCCTCTTCGACGCTGATCCAGCCGTCAAACCCCAGGTTTACCATCGTGCGGTAGATAGGCACGATGGGCGCCGCCCCTTCACCCAGCAAGACCGGCTCAAAGTAACCGGCGCGGGCGATGTCGTTGGTGTGGAGCACTGCCACCCGGCGCTTCACCTGCTCCAGCACGGCCAGCGGGTCATCGCCCGCAGCCAGGGTGTTGGCGGTATCGTAGAGGATGCGCAGCCCTGTGCCCTCGGTGCGGGCTACGATCTCCAGAAAGATGTCGGCGGGTTGGGAGAAGTCGTTGTAGGTCCAGGCGTAACCTTTGGTATGGTTCTCATAGGCCAGAGTAACGCCGGCTTGGGCGGCCTCGTCCAGGCAGGCCGTCAGCCCGGCCACCGCCCACCCCAGGGCGGCAGCCCGGTCTAGCCCTGGATGGGCTTGGCCGGCGGTGACGCGGATAAAACCGGCCCCCAACGCCTGGGCGACGGCGATATAACGGCGTAGCTCGTCCACCTGGCGGCGGCGCTCGGCGGCATCGGGGTGAGTGAAATCGGCATAGGTCACTAACATGGCGATCTGCACCCCGGCATCCTCGGCCTGGCGGCGCAGGGTCGCCAGGTGGGCCGGCTCCGTCCCCCCCAGGTGGACCACGCTCACGTCTGCGCCATCCAACCCCAGCTCGCCCGCGAAGCGAAACCAATCGGCCAGACGCCACCGGCCTGCGCTCAGTTCCGGGTAGAGCGAGACCGGCAGACAACTCAGCTTCATACCTATCACCTTTCCGTGCTTGATTCGTCGGGGCGGAATGAGCGCCGTCGCAGCCCACTATAGGAGAAGGGTTGGGGCTTGTCAAATGAACCGTCATTCCGGCGCAATACAGCCCGCGCCTGGTGTGACAGTATACTCGGTTTGGAATCGCTGCTCATGGGATGTACCATTGGAGCGCCCGGCAAGGGTGTCTGCGGGGGATGGAAGAATACGGAGACGAGACGCTCTGGGGCTGACACAACCTTCTGCACCGGAAAGGCCGCCGCGCACATGCGCCGCCTGACGTTTCGTATTGATCGCTATCTGCTCTTGCTCTTTGGCCTGAGCCTGCTGGCGTTGGCGCCCCTGGCGGCGCCTGGCTATTTCTACAGCGCCCACGATGGCCGCCACAGCGTTTTCTTCGTCGCCATGTTCGACGAGGCCATTCGCAGCGGCGCGCTTTGGCCGCGCTGGGCAATGCACCACAACCAAGGCTATGGCTATCCAACCTTTGTGGTGCAGGCGCCGCTTGCCTTTTATCTGGCGGAGCTGTTCGTGCTGCTCGGCGCCGGCGTCACCACTGCGGTCAAGCTGGCCTGGGCAGTGGGCTTTTTGGCTGGCGCCTGGGGCATGTACGCGCTGGTCAAGGCGTGGCTGCTCGGCAGCCTCCAGCCGGACGGCAACACCGGCAGCCCTGAACATCCCCGGCTGGTACATTATGCCTCACTCTGCGCAGTGGCGGCGGGGCTGCTCTATAGCTATGCGCCCTATCATCTGCTGGATATGTATGTGCGCGCCGCCTTCGCCGAGACCTGGATGATGGCCTGGTTTCCCTGGGTATTCCTAGCCTTCGACCGGCTGATCGCCCAGGGGAGCAGGGCGGGCTGGCAGGGCCGCTTGGCGGCGGCGGCCTTGAGCTACGCCGGTTTACTGCTGACCCATGTCTTTGCCCTGGTCGCCTTTACACCGCTCCTGGCCGCGTTCATCCTCTTCCGGCTGTGGATGGCGTGGCGGCGTGAACCGCCCCACGGCCCGCTTGTGGGGCTTGTCCGGCGCACGGCGCTGGCGGCGGGGGCAGGCATCGCCGGTCTGTTGTTGGCTGCGGTCTTTCTGGTCCCGCTCTTTGCCGAAGGCCCGCTGCTGGTCCAAGAGGACTGGACGCAGGACACCTATCACTACACGCGCCACTGGGTCTATTGGGGCCAGTTCTTGAGTCCCTTTTGGGGATATGGCTACTCGGATGATCCGGCAGGGGCCAATGACAGCATGGGCTTTCAGCTTGGCCTGATGCTGGTCCTGCCGGCGCTGATCGGCGGCTATCTGCTGCTGGCGCGGCGCGAGCCGCCGCCGGGCGAAGCCCGCCTGTACCCGTTGATGCGCTTTTTGCTGCTGGCCTCGCTGGTCGTTCTGGCCGTGGTGACGCCGGGCGCGGCCGCGCTCTGGCGCAGCATGCCGGCGCTTGAGGTGATCCAGTTTCCCTGGCGGCTGTTGGCGCTCACGGCCTTTCTGTTGAGCGCCCTCGGCGGCTTGACCTTCTGGCAGTTAGCGCAGGCGGCGAATCTGTTGCCCCAACCGGCGGATGATGGTGGGGTGCTGGTCATGGCGCTCTTAATCTGCGCCGCCGGATGGGCCTACAGCCGGCCCGCCGCGTTGCAGCCGGTTGAGCCGTGGCGCGAAGATGGCCGCGCGGTGATGCAATTCGAGCAAGAGCACCCGGACATGTTCGGCTTCACCCGCTTTGTCGAGCAACGCTTTACCGAGTCGCCGCTGACGGCCCAATATCTGGCCGCCCTGAATACACCGGCGGATTTTTCGCCCGACTCGCTGGAGCGGCTGGCCATCATCGCCGGCGAGGGGGAGGTGGCGCGCCACTACAGCCGGGGACACGCCTTTGGCGGCGAGGTCCGCATGGCGACGCCAGGCGTCGTCCAGATCCGGCTCTTCGAGTTCCCCGGCTGGCAGGTCCGGCTCAATGGGCAGCCGGTGGCGCACCGCGTCTCGCCACCCTACGGGCTGATGGAAGTGGATGTGCCGGCGGGAGCGCACCGGATTGATGTCTGGATGGGCGCCACACCGGCGCGCACAGCCGGCGCACTGACCAGCGGAATCACCCTCCTTGCGCTGG
>DATLZJ010000433.1:0-2989 GCA_035574055.1 Caldilineaceae bacterium | reverse complement strand
AGTGGCGGTGCGCGGCTGCGCCATGCCGCCGGAGGCCGCGCGCATGGTCTTTATTCAGGATACGCTCACGCTGGACAAGCTATGGGTCAGCCCGAGCCTGCGCCGGGCGGTCGAGGAGCATCCGCGGCTCTCGTTGGTGGAGGAGGTGCCGTTGTCCTTTGCCGGCAACGGCGCGATGACCAGCCCTTGGCAGTTGTGTTGAAATTGGCAGTTGTATTGAAAGAGGAATGGCTGCATGTATCCCAATTTGAGCGCCGGCGCAATCGGCGTGCGCGCTTCTTTACCTGATACGATTGCCTATGCCCAGGCGAACGGCTTTCGGGGGATTGACTTCTCCATCGGCGAGGCGGCTGAGCTGGCCCAAACGAAGGGGGTGGGATGGGTCAAGCAACTTTTTGACGAGGCCGGCGTGTTGCCTGCGGTGATGGGATTTCCGGTCGAGTACCGCAAGGATGAGGCGACTTGGCGGGCGGGGCTGGAGGCGCTTCCCGCCCAGGCCAAACTGGCTGCAGAGCTGGGCTGTACGCGCACTGCCACCTGGCTGATTCCAGGCAGCGACGAGCGAGACTTCTTGGAGAACTTCCGCTTTCATGTGGCGCGGCTCGGTCCTGCGGCGCAAATCCTAGCGGACCACGGCATTCGTTTGGGGCTGGAGTTCATCGGGCCGAAGACGTTGCGCAGCCGCTTCAAATATCGTTTCATCTACACGCTGGAGGGGATGCTGGCGCTGGCTGCGGCCATGAATACGGGCACCGTTGGGCTATTGCTGGACATCTGGCACCTCTATACGTCCCACGGGAGCAATGACCAGGTGCGCGAGCTTCGCAATGAGGACGTGGTGGTGGTCCATATCAACGATGCGCCTGCCGGGGTGCCGGTAGACGAGCAGATTGATAACGTGCGGGCGCTGCCGGGGGAGACGGGCGTACTGGACATAGCCGGCTTCCTCCAGGCGCTCCAGGCTATTGGTTATGACGGGCCAGTGACGGCGGAGCCGTTCAGCCAGCGGGTGCGCGAGATGGCGCCGGATGAGGCCGTGCGCGCGACAGCGGCATCCGTGCGTAAGGTCTGGCAGGCCGCCGGGCTGGAGTGGTAGGTGGGTGGCCGCCCAAGGGGGATATCCCGCTGCGGGCGATAATCGTTTTTAGAAAGTGCAATCTTGTGCTAGGCTTATGCTAACCTTGAGAGTGCAAAAGATCAGCTTAGGGAGGCAAGTTCCATGACCCAGTCGACGCTTGAGGCGGGCGCGCAGACGTTTACGGTGATCGGCACCCGTCCAATCCGCCACGATGGGACAGACAAGGTGACCGGGCGCGCGAAGTACGCCAACGACACCAATTTCACCAACATGCTGCACGGCAAGATTCTCCGCAGCCCACACGCCCACGCCCGTATCCGCTCCATTGACACCAGCGCCGCCGAGGCCTATCCTGGCGTTTATGCGGTGGTGACCAGTAAGGATATGGCCGAGGTGGAGGATCGTATCGAGGAGCTAGGCGAAGATGCGATCAACCTGAAGTATTTGGCGGCCAATATCCTGGCGAAAGATAAAGTGCTGTATCACGGGCACGCGGTGGCGGCCGTGGCCGCGGTCAACCCGCATGTCGCCGAGGAAGCATTGGCGCTGATCAAGGTGGATTACGAGGTCTTGCCGCCGGTGCTGGATGTGATGGAGGCGATGCGGCCCGATGCACCGATCCTGCTGGACGATCTGCGCACCGATGAGCTGGGCAAGAAGGGCGATGCCCCCACCAATGTCGCCGCGCACTATCGCCACCAGCGCGGCGACCTGGACAAGGGTTTCGCCGAGGCGGATGTCATCGTCGAGCGCGAGTTCAGGACGGCGATGGTCCATCAGGGCTATATTGAGCCGCACTCCTCGACCGTCTTCTATACCCCGGACGGCCGCGTTGAAAGCTACACCTCGACGCAGGGGCCGTGGCAAATTCGCAGCCAGATCGCCGAGCTGTTGAATCTTCCCGTCTCGAAGGTCACGGTCAAGCCGCTGGAAATCGGCGGTGGGTTCGGCGGTAAGTTCACTGCCTACACCGACGTGCCCGCGGCGCTGCTCTCCAAGAAGACAGGCGGGCGACCGGTGAAGATCGCCATGTCGCGTACGGAGGTGCTTCAGGCTACCGGCCCGACTTCCGGCTCGGTCATTCGCGTTAAAATCGGCGCGACCAAGGACGGCAAGATCACGGCTGCCAAGGCCGAGCTGTACTACGAGGCCGGCGCTTTCCCTGGGTCGCCGGTTGGCGCCGGCGGCGGCGTCATCCTGGCGCCCTACCGCCTGGAAAATGTGCAAATTGACGGCTATGACGTTGTGGTGAACAAGCCGCAGACGGGCGCCTACCGGGCGCCGGGCGGCACCAATGCTGCCTTTGCCTCGGAGACGGTGATTGACGAGGTGGCGGAAAAGCTCGGCATGGACCCGCTGGAGTTCCGGCGTCGGAACGCGGCCGTGGAGGGCGACCGCCGGCCGGACGGCCCGATCTATGCCCGCATTGGTTACTTGGAGACCGTCGAGGCCGCCATGAACCACCCGCACTATAAGACGCCGCTGGAGGGCAAGTACCGGGGCCGCGGCGTCGCGTCGGGCTTCTGGTTCAACGGCGGCGGCCCTAGCTCCGTCACCGCAAACATCAACCCCGACGGCACCGTCAACCTGATCGAAGGTTCAACGGATATCGGCGGCACACGCGCCTCTGCGGCCATGATGCTGGCCGAGACGTTGGGCATTGCCGCGGAGGATGTCAATCCACGGGTCGTGGATACCGATACGGTTGGCTATACGGGCGGCACGGGCGGCAGCAGCGTGACCTTTAAGATTGGCTGGTCAACCTATCAGTTGGGCCTGGCCCTGCGCGAGAAGGTGCAGGCGCAGTTGGCCGACTATTGGGGCGTGGACGCCAGCCAGATCACCTTTGAGAAGGGCGTCTTCTCGTCCAATGGAAACCGGATGACCTTTAAGGAGGCGGCGCAGGAGCTG
>DATLZJ010000432.1:0-2871 GCA_035574055.1 Caldilineaceae bacterium | reverse complement strand
CACCAGCCAGGGCAGCGCCTGGCCCACCCAGGCGCCCAGCCGCAAGCCAAGCTGCTCCCACAGAGTGAAGTAGGCGGAGCCGCCATAGCGCTCCAGCAGGTACTTCAATTGGTCGGCGGTGCGGGCCGGGCTGCGGCTACGAAAGAGCTGGTCGGTGAGCGCGATGACCAAGGCCTTGCCGCGCGGGTCGGCGACCATGCGCGCCAGCTTGGCGGCCTGCGCTTGTTCGGCGGGCGTCTGCTTGGCCTTGGCTGCGGCCAACAGCTCTGCCGCCAAGGTCACGGCCCGCTCCGCCAGCGCCGGGCCGGCGCTACGGGCGTCATCCACCTGTGCCGCCGGTGTGGAGTGGGAGGTGAGATCGGTGGCCGTTGGCTCCATGGGTCATCCTACGGACAAGAGACTCGCCGGCGAGGGGACAGCCGCTTGGGACATTCCGGAGAGGCTCCCCCTGTCGAGCGCCTTGACGAGCAACCCTGCGACAACATCCGGGGTTTTGGGCATCCGGGGCCGTTATCTTGATTATCCCATGTCGGGCGCAAGGATCAGTATCGTTTCCCACGATTGACCTCAAGACCAAAGGATGGCTCAGCCTGTTCTGCACTTTTGATATATTTCTGACATGTGCAGAAGGCAAAACCAATGGCATAATAACATCGTCGTTCTGTGCGCCTCATCCCTATTCACGTTCTGTTCACTTGTTGAACCATCCCAGCCGAAGCTACCCCGCAAATGGCGCCCGATCCTGCTCTGAAGTGCGCAAAAAGTGCGTAAAAAGCGCGTAAGAAGTCGCCAGAGGAGACTGCCATGAACCGTCTGCCGTTGGCCCGGCTGCTCGCCGGGTTCCTGACCATGCTATTTGTTATGGGAGGCGCACTGGTGGAGCCGGCAGCGGCCCAGCAGAGCAGCCATCACCGGCTCTTCCTGCCCGCCCTGCAAGGGGGCGCAGAGCAGGTCGCCGATGCGGCCGCCGCTCCCGGCTTACAGCAGGTCATCGTCGTGCTCAGACCGGACGTGCCTGACCCCGCAGCTGTCGCCGCCGAGATGGTCGAGCGCCACCAGGGCCGGCTGGGCTTTGTCTACCGACATGCTCTCAAAGGCTTCTCCGCCAGTCTCCCCGCCGCTGCGCTTCAGGGAATCCAGCATGATCCACGGGTGGCATATGTCGAGATGGACCAGGAGGTCCACATTTTTGCCCAGCAGACGCCTACGGGCATCCAACGGAGCTTCGCCGCGAGCAACACCAACCTCGATATAGATGGCAGCGACGATCTCCGAGTGGATGTAGATGTGGCGGTGATTGACACCGGCGTGGACTTCCAGCACCCGGACCTGAATGTCGTGGGCGGCGTGAATTGCACAGGGGGCAGCCCGTTCAGGGCTTCCTGCAAGAGCGGCGGCGATGACGACCATTACCACGGCACCCATGTGGCAGGCGCCATCGCGGCCATTGACAACGGCATTGGCGTCGTAGGCGTGGCTCCCGGCGCGCGCATCTGGGCGGTGAAGGTGCTCAACAGCCAGGGCAGCGGATACACCTCTTGGATTGTGGCGGGCATTGACTGGGTAACCGCCAACGCCGGCGCCATTGAGGTCGCAAACATGAGTCTGGGCGGGTCCGGCTTCAGCCAAGCCCAGTACGACGCCATCCAGAGCGCCGTCAACAAAGGGATCGCCTTTGCCGTGGCGGCGGGCAACTCCGACGCCAACGCTGCCAACTACAGCCCTGCAGGTTTCGACAATGTCCTTACCGTCTCGGCGCTAGCCGATTTCAATGGGGCGTCGGGCGGCGGCGCCGCGCCCACCTGCCGTGATGATCAGGATGATACCCTGGCCGATTTCAGCAACTGGGGCGCTGTGGTAGACATTGCTGCGCCAGGGGTCTGCATCCTTTCCACCTATCCGCTGGAGCAAGGTGAGTACGGCGCCATTAGCGGCACCTCAATGGCGTCGCCCCACGCGGCGGGCGCCCTGGCGCTGCTGGCAAGCCGCAACAACCCGAACAATGCCAGCGATGTCTCCAATCTTTACGGCCAGGTCAAAAGTAAAGGCAATTTCAACTGGACCGACGACTCCGGCGATGGCATCCAGGAGCCGCTGCTCGACCTGTCTGATGCTTCGGCCTTCAACCCGGTCACTGTAGCCGGAAGCGGCAATGGCGGCGCGAACACCCCGCCTACGGCCAGCTTCACGTACTCGTGTACCGGCTTAAGTTGTACTTTTGACGCGTCAAGCTCCAGCGACTCGGATGGGACGATCACAGGCTACGCGTGGAACTTTGGCGACGGGAACAGCGGCGCAGGCGCAAGCCTATCCCATGACTATGCTGCCGGCGGCGTCTATCAGGTTCGCCTTGAGGTGACCGACAATGGCGGCGCGACCGATAGTGAGGTTCAGAGCGTTGTTGTGAGCGCGCCCGGCAGTGGCATCAGCTTGACAGCCAATGGTTACAAGGTCAAGGGCATCCAACATGTGGACCTGACCTGGAGCGGGGCTACATCCACCAACGTGGATATCTTCCGTAACGGCGCAAAGCTCACCACAACGGCCAATGATGGCCTTCACACCGACAACATCGGTCAAAAGGGCGGCGGGGCGTACACCTATAAGGTCTGTGAAGCGGGCGCCAGCCTCTGTTCTAACGAGGTGACGGTCACCTTCTAGATTGACCGGTTAAGCGATATACCAGCATCGTAGGTGTGGTCTTCTCGCCGCACGGGCGTGCCCAAAGGCGTGTACGCCTCCGGCGGCGCCGGATACTGCATTTACGGCGCGATCTGTACCAGGCCCAGGTGTTTCTAAGCGAGACGCCTGGGCCTGGTTTGTTGTGCGGCATCGAGCTACCCCGCTGAAGTTGCTCCGTAGTACAGTATC
>DATLZJ010000431.1:0-4740 GCA_035574055.1 Caldilineaceae bacterium | reverse complement strand
GACGATCATTGAGCGGGTATAGAACAAGTGGTCACTCCCCATTGGGGGCAGCCGCCGGCCATGATATAATTTCCCGGCAGGCAGACAAGAGCCGTGGCGCGCAAGCCGCGCCGCTTGAGGATAAGGTTAGGAAAGGAACATCCTATCGTGGCTGATCCGGCGGCCTCTACGGGCAAACGCCCTCGCCGTCTGTCCAACCGAGATGTCGCCGCCGAGCTGGCGACGGTCGCCGATGTGCTCCAGGTCATGGAGGCGAATCGGTTCCGCGTGATCGCCTTCCAGAACGCGGCTGAAGCCGTGCGCACCCTGGGCCAGGACATCAACCGCCTCTATGCGGAAGGCAAGCTGACCAGCATTCCCGGCGTCGGCGAAGCCATTGCCGGCGCGATTGCCGAGCTGTTGGAGCAGGGGCAGGTCGAGGAGTTTGAAGAGCTAAAGTCACAGGTGCCGTCCGGCGTGCTGGCGATGCTGCAAATTCCGGCCGTCGGGCCAAAGACGGCCCGGCGGCTGTGGCAGGAGCTTTCCATCACCAGCGTCGAGGAGCTGCGCCAGGCGGCCGAGGCCGGGAAGATACGCGGTCTCAAGGGCTTCGGCGCGAAGAAAGAGCAGAGCATCCTGCGCGGTATTGAGCTGGCGGCCAAGCGCAGCGACGACCGGACGCCGCTGGGCGAGGCGCGACCGCTGGCCCAGGCGCTGGTGGCAGGGCTGTATGCGGCGACGCCGGCGGGCGCGATTGAGCGGTTGGAGGTGACCGGCAGCCTGCGCCGCTGGCAGGAGACCATCGGCGACCTCGATATGGTGGCGGTCAGCCGGCAGCCCCAAGCCGTGATGGATGCCTTTGTCAATCTGCCCCAGGTTGACCAAGTGCTGGGGCATGGCGACACCAAAAGCTCGGTGACGCTCACGACCGGGATGCAGGTGGACTTGCGGGTGGTGGAGCGCCGCCATTGGGGGGCCGCCCTCCAATACTTTACCGGCAACAAGGAGCATAACATCGCATTGCGCGAGCTGGCCCTACGCCGCGGCTGGAGCCTCAACGAGTATGGGCTGACCGCCACCGGCGACGGCGAAGCGCCGGCGGGCGAGGAGCGCTTCTTCGAGGAAGAAGAGCACCTCTATGCTTTCCTAGGCATGGATTGGATGCCGCCGGAGATTCGCACCAATCGCGGCGAGATCGAAGCGGCGCTGGAGCACCGGCTGCCGAAGCTGATCGAGCTTAAGGATATTCGCGGTGAGCTGCACGGCCACACCACCTGGAGCGATGGCGCGGCGGATATCGAGGCCATGGCCGAGGCGGCGCGCAGCCGGGGCTATGAGTATTGGTCGGTGAGCGACCACAGCGTTGGTTTGGGCATGGTGGGAGGCTTGGATGCGGCGCGGCTCCTGGCGCAAGCAGAGGAGATCGCGCGGTTGAACCGCGCCTATGCCGAGCAGGGGATCAACTTCCGGCTGCTGCGCGGCATCGAGGTGGAAATCTTGGCCGACGGGTCGCTGGGGCTGCCCGACGAGGCGCTGGCCCAACTGGATGTGGTAGTTGCCAGCATCCATAGCGGGCTGCGCCAGGACCAGGAAACGATCACGGCCCGCTGTCTGAAGGCCGTGTACAATCCCCATGTGGATATCTTGGGCCATCCGACCGGGCGCATCATTGGCGCGCGACCGCCGTCCGATTTGGATGTCGAGCGGGTGTTGCAGGCGTGCGCGGAGACGGGGACCGTGGTGGAGATCAACGCGCACCCCTCCCGGCTGGACCTCAAGGATGTCTATGCTCGCCGGGCGATGGAGCTGGGCTGCAAGCTTGCGGTCAACAGCGACGCCCACCTGATCAACGGTATGGAGATGATGGAGTATGGCATTGCCACGGCCAGGCGCGCTTGGCTGCGGGCAGAGGATGTGATCAACACCTATCCGCTGGACGAGATGCTGGCTTTCTTGAAGGACCGGCGCAGGTCTTGAGCAGCGCCGGCTCAACCCATGGCTCCACGCACCACACAACGAGGGACCGGAGAGAAGCATGTCGAAGCAGACGCCCAAGTCGCCGCCCCGCGCGGCCCGACGTTCCAACCGCACGCCGTCCCGCCCTCAACCCTGGCTTGGTTGGGCGGCTGCGGCGCTGGTGGGTCTGATTCTCATCGTCGCCATTGTCCTGGGTGTGAGCCGGTTGAACGACCAGGGGGAGCCAACTGGCGCCGAGGTACAGATGACGCCCATTGTGGGCGGCATGGCCGTTGCCACGCCGACCGATGCGACAGGCAGCGGCGAGCCTGAGGTGACCACAACCGCAGGCCAGGTCGTGACGGTGACAATGGAGACGACGGCGACGGAAGGCGTCACCGCTGCCGGCGCAGTCACCGGGACGGGCGCGTCCGCAGGTGTGACCGAGACCGCGCCGATCACCGAGGCCAGCAGCGTCACCGGTACAAGCGCCGCCACGGATACGGGCGCCCTGACTGAAGCGGTGACCGGAACGGTCGAGGTGACGGCGACCGCCGTGCCTACGGCGACCTCGTTGCCGGTGGAAACGCCCGAACCGAGCGTTACGCCAACGCCCACCAATACGGCGACGCCCACCCCGTCGCCGACGCCGACCGCAACCTATACGCCGGAGCCGTCGCCCGTCTACCGGGTGGGCGAGCTGCTCACCCCGGCCCGCGGGGAAACGGTTCTCTATGCCGAGCCGGACGAGTCGGCGCTGGTGCTGGATACGATCAGGGAGGGGGTAACGCTGACTGTGCTGGAGCCGGGGGGCGACTACACCACCTACCCGGTGGAGGTGGAGGGCTACGGCTGGGCGCGTGTGCGCGCGCCGGATGGCCTGGTCGGCTGGGCGCGCACGCTGGAGCTGGCGCCGGTCGAGTAAAGCCGCTCCCCGGTAGACAAGCCGAAAAACGAGTTGAAGCGATCAACAAGCCCGAGGACCATGAGCAGCGAAGAACCGACCGCGACTTCACAGGTGATGGCCGCTGATGAGGCCGGCGTGGACCCTGCCCTGGCGGCCAGGGCGCAGGAGCTGCGCGAGCAGATCCGGTATCACCAGTACCGCTACTACATGCTGGACGACCCGATCATCAGCGATGCGGAGTTTGATGCGCTCTTCCGCGAGCTGCAGGCGCTGGAGGAGGCGCACCCGGCCCTGCGCAGCGATGATAGTCCCACGGTGCGGGTGGGCGGCGTGGTCTCGGAGCGTTTTGAGCGCGTGCGCCACCCTGCGCCCATGCTCAGTCTGGCGAACGCCTTTAGCCAGGATGACCTCTACGCCTGGCGCGAGCGGGTGAAACGCTTTCTCTCGACCGAGGCGCGGGCGCGGCTGAGCTATGTGGTGGAACCGAAGTTCGACGGGCTGACCGTGGTGCTCCACTACGAGCAGGGGCGGTTTGTGCTGGGCGCGACGCGCGGCGACGGCGAGTATGGTGAAAATATCACGCCGAACCTGCGCACGGTGCGCCAACTGCCGCTCCGAATTCCGGCGGCGCCACAGGCGGGGTTGTCTGCGCCGGCCCGGCTGGTGGTGCGCGGTGAAGCCTATGTCGAGAAGGCCGATTTTGAGGCGTTCAACCGCCGCCAGCTTGAGCAGGGCGGTCGAACCTTTGCCAACCCGCGCAACTTCGCCGCCGGCAGCCTGCGCCAGTTGGACAGCAGCATCAGCGCCGGCCGCCCGGTCAAGCTTTGGGTCTACCAGGTTCTGGTCCTGGAGGGGGGAAAGGCGCTCGCCACCCACAGCGAGTCCCTGGCCTACATGGCGTCGCTGGGGCTGCCGGTCTATCCCGATTATCGTTGCTTCCAGGATGGCGAGTTCGAGGCGCTGGTCGAGCATGTGGCGGCCTTTGGCGCAAGCCGTCACGATCTGCCCTATGAGGTGGACGGGGTGGTGATCAAGGTGGACGATCTGGCCCTGCAAGCCGAGCTGGGTTTCACCGGCAAGGACCCGCGCTGGGCCGTGGCCTACAAGTTCGCCGGCCAGGAGGAAGTCACCAAGCTGCTGGACATTGTGCTCAATGTCGGGCGGACGGGCGTCATCACCCCCAACGCTGTGCTGGAGCCGGTGCAGATCGGCGGCGTCACCGTCAGCAAGGCCACGCTCCATAATGAGGATTACATCAAGGCGCTCGACATCCGCGTCGGCGACCAGGTGTTGGTCAAGCGCGCAGGCGACGTTATTCCCAAGGTGCTGCGACCGGTGCCAGAGATGCGTACCGGCGCAGAGGCGCCTTGGCAGATGCCCACGACCTGCCCGGTCTGCGGCCAGCCGCTGGTGCGCCCGGAGGGGGAGGCCGCTACCTACTGTGTCAACAGCGCCTGCCCAGCCCAGTTGGTGCGCATGGTCGAGCACTTTGTGGGCCGCGGGGCGATGGACATTGAGGGCTTTGGCATCCGCCAGGCCGAGCTATTTGTCGAGAAGGGCTACATCCACGACCTGGCCGACATCTATTACCTGCCGTGGGAGCAGATCCGCGAGCTGGAGGGGTATGGCGACAAGCGCGTGGAGAATCTGCGCCGGGCGGTTGAGGAGAGCAAGTCGCGCCCCGTAGCGCGGCTGCTGACCGGGCTGGGCATCCGTTACGTCGGCTCGGTGGTGGCCGAGCTGATCGCGGCGCGTTACGGCAGCCTGGAGGAGCTGATGGACGCGTCGGTCGAGGAGTTGAGCGAGATTGAGGGAGTCGGCCCGCGCATCGCCAAGAGTGTCTATGACTATTTCCGGCTGGAGCCAAACCGGGCGCTGATCCGCAAGCTGGCCGCGGC
>DATLZJ010000430.1:0-3428 GCA_035574055.1 Caldilineaceae bacterium | reverse complement strand
GACATCGAGCGGGCGACGGCCATCGAGCGCGAGATCCGCCACGACCTGATGGCCGAGATCCGCACCTTTGCCGAGCAGTGTCCGGTGGGCGGCTCTATTATCCACCTGGGCGCAACTTCGATGGACGCGCTCGATAACGTGGACGCGCTGCGCCTCCAGCGCAGCCTCGACCTGATCCTGGCGCGGCTGCGGGCGCTTTTGGCCGCCCTGGTCGAGCGCATGGAGCAGGAGGCCGCCACCCCCGCCATCGCCTTCACCCATATCCAGCCTGCCGAGCCGACGACGGTGGGCTACCGGCTGGCCCAATATGCCCAAGACCTTCTCCTCGACTGGCGAGAACTGGGCCGGGTGCGGGCCGGGCTGCGCGCCAAGGGGCTGAAGGGCGCGGTCGGCACCAGCGCTAGCTACACTGAGTTGCTGGCTGGCGCCGGCTGGACGGCCCGCCAACTGGAGGAGCGGGTCATGGCGACGCTGGGCCTGACAGCCTTCGAGGTCGCTACCCAGACCTATCCGCGCAAGCAGGATTTGGCCGTGGTCAACGCGTTGGCGAGCCTGGCGGCCAGCCTTCACAAATTTGCGTTTGACCTGCGGCTGCTGCAAAGCCCGCCCATCGGCGAGTGGAGCGAACCTTTTGGCGATAAACAGGTCGGCTCCAGCGCCATGCCCTTCAAGCGCAACCCAATTGTGGCCGAGAATGTGGACAGCTTGGCCCGGCTGGCGGCGGCGCTGCCGCGCGTGGCCTGGGACAACGCCGCCTTGAGCCTGTTGGAGCGAACGTTGGACGATTCGGCCAACCGCCGTCTGGTGCTGCCGGAGGCTTTTCTGTTGCTGGACGAGGCGCTCATGCGCGCCTGCGACCTCATCCGCGGGCTGCGCATCTGGCCGGGGCCGGCGGCGCGCAATCTGCGCGATTACGGCGTCTTTGCCGCCACCGAGCGGGTGCTGATGGCCGCGGTCAAAGCGGGCGGCGACCGCCAGCAGCTCCACGAGCTGATCCGCGAACACAGCATGGCCGCCTGGGCCGCAGTCCAGGCGGGCGAGGCCAATCCGCTCGCCGAGCGCTTGGCGGCAGACCCGCGTCTGACCGCGCTGGTGCCGCCCCAGGCGCTTGCGGCGTTGTTGGACGCGACCGGGCATGTGGGCGATGCGCCGGAGCGCACCCACGCGCTGGCGGCCCAGATCCGCCGGGAGTTGGCCGGATGAGCGGGGAGGCGGACCCACTTGCCGCCGCCGAGTCGTCCACGCGTGAACTGATCTTGACCGCAGACCCGGACTTTGTCGAGCTGGCGCTGGACGAGTTGCGCGCCGCCGACCCAGGGGCCGAGGTGACCGGCGAGTTGGCGCCGGGGGTGCTGTTGGTGGGGAGCCGGCGCGATTTTGCTACGTTGGCAGGGCGCTGGCAGGAGTCGCCGCCTATCTTCGTGCGCCACATCTGCCCGGTGCAGGTCGCGGCGCCGCTGGCGGGGCAGATGGCCGACCTGGAGACGCTGGCGCACTATGCCGGCGCCGAGCTGGCGTCCTCTCTGAATCCGTCTCTTTCCTTCTCGGTCCAGGCTCGCGTCTTTGGCGATCTGCCCTATAAGCCCTATGACATCCATCAGCGCCTGGCCCCGTTGCTGGCCGAGATCAGCGGCGCCGCATTGGACGTGCGCGCGCCGCAGCAGGTGGTCTCGGTGGTCTGCGCCGGCCGCGAGCGCACGGCCTATCTTGGCCTTTCGGCAGCCGCGCACAATCTCTCCAACTGGGCGGGGGGGATGCGCCGCTTTGCCCGCGAGGAGGGGCAGATCAGCCGCGCTGAGTTCAAGCTGCTGGAGGCGATCGAGGTCTTCGGTCTATCGCTGCCGCCGCGCGGGGTGGCGCTGGACTTGGGCGCGGCGCCCGGCGGCTGGACGCGGGTGCTGCGCCTCCATCAGCAGTACGTGACTGCCGTGGACCCCGGCGACCTGGACCCGCGGCTGGCCCAAGACCGCGGCGTGCGCCACAAGCGGATGACCGCGGAGGCCTATCTGGCCGACGAGCCGGACCAGTTTGATATCATCGTCAACGACATGCGCATGGATGCACGCGACTCGGCCCGGCTGATGGTCGCCTATGCGCGGCAGCTCTATCGCCACGGCTGGGCGCTGATGACGCTCAAGCTGCCGGAACAGAAGCGCAGAACGGCGCTGGACCATGCGATGAACATTTTGCGCCAGGGTTATACGATAGCCGGCGCACGCCACCTCTTCCACAACCGCAGCGAGATCACTGTCTACCTGCGCCCCTTGCCGCGCGCGAGAGTGCACGCAGAGCCATAACCCTCCTCGCGTACCCACTGACGCCTGACAGAAGCGCTCCTAACTAACCACTAGGCTTGCCGGTTCAGCGACAAGAGGGGTAGGACTGGATGGGTAGGCGCTCCTCCACCGTGGGTTAGGCTTGTTGATGCTGCTGAACATACTCATCCAGCAACCGGCGAATCATTCGCTGATAGGAGGTGTTGTGCGCTTTGGCTTGGGCCTTAAAGAACTCGATACTCTCTTCGCTGAGGGCAATCGTGACCTTGACGACGCGCTCCGCCTGGGCCAACTCTACCCGAATTCGCGTTATGGCAGGTTCTCACAGGCCATGCCGTTGCCGTTGGGGTCCAGGTTGTGGATATCCAGGCCGGTGACGCGGAAGCAGTACTCGAAACAGGATTGAGCCGCCGAGCGGTTGAGGAAGGATGAGCCGAGACAGTCGAACTGGTCGCTGGTGCAATCGCAGATGGCGACATCCAGGCTGGTCGGTGTGGGGGTCGGCGTCGGCGAGCCGGGCGTCGGCGGCGGCGGGGTGAAGGTCGGCGTCTCGGTTGGCGTCACGGAGGGCGTAAAGGTTGGGGTCGGAATGACCAGCGGCAGCGGTAGCGGGGCATTCTCGACGGCTGCGGCGAGAATCCACGAGCCATCGGCCAGCAGGTACCATTCGCCGGTGGTGTGCCAGGCGATGATCTCCAGCGCCTGGCCCGGGACGACCTGGCCGACCACGGCGGACGTGGGGTCAGGGCCGGCGTGGAGCGTCGTGGCGACTTTGGCATAGGGGAGGGTGCTGCCTGGCGCAAGGATCACCGGGATGGGCGTCACGGTGGCGATGATTGTGCCGCTTGGCGCTGTGCCGGTGATGAGAAGGGTCGTCGTGAAGGCGGTGATGGTCGTAGTGACGGTCGTGGTGACGGTCGTGGTGACCGCGGTGGCCGCCGGCGTGGCTTGCGGCGGTACCGGCGACATAGCCGGCGCGGCGGGCAACCCACCTTTGGTGGTTGACGTGATGATCGCCGTGGGCAGCGTCTCCGGCTGAATCGGGGGCGCCGGCAACGGCACGTCCGCCGGCGTTGGGGTGGGGGGGGCTGTTGGCATCAAGGTTGGCGTCAAAGTTGGCGTTAAGGCTGGTGTCGAGGTTGGGGTAGCCGG
>DATLZJ010000429.1:0-2963 GCA_035574055.1 Caldilineaceae bacterium | reverse complement strand
GACGGGCCGCCCTGCGCCGGATGGCGGCCCCGCCGCTGATCCAGCCCGATCTGGCGGTGAATCAGCCGGGCGACGCCTGGGAGCAGGAGGCCGATGCGGTGGCCGAGCGGGTGATCGGCGACAGGGCCGGTGCGGGCGCGGCTGTCGGCAGTCCCCTCTCGCCGGCAGGCGGCATCCAGCGCATGGCAGATGACGAGGAGTGCATCGAGTGCGCCCAAAACCCACACGGCATCCAGCGACAGGCAGACGGCGGCGGGACGCCCACCCCTAGCCCCGGCGTCGCCGCCTACATCCGCGCGCCAGGGCCGGGCATGGGTCTTTCGCCGGGGCTGCGCCGCCGGATCGAGCCGCATATCGGCGTGGGCTTGGGCGAGGTGCGGGTTCACAGCGGCCCCGCCGCTGCCCAGGCAGCCGCCAGCCTTCAGGCGCGCGCCTTTACTCACGGTCGCGATATATTTCTGCGGCGCAGCGAGTACAGCCGCGACCTGCGTCTGATGGCCCATGAGGCGACCCATGTCGCACAGCAGGCTGCGGGCATCCACAGGGGGATTCAGCGCCAGGTCGAGGAGGAGCCGCTTCAAGAAGTGACAGCGCCCACGGCGGCGCAGCCAATGGCCCAAGCCCCGCCCGTCGCGCCCCCCATGCCCGCGACCCTGCCCCTCGAAGTTAAGCCTGCGCCCACGCCGGCCCCTGCCGCCGAATCTGCCACGCCTGCCGCGCCCACCGTCGCCGCGCAACCTGCTCCCGCCCCCGCGCCGCTGCCGATGCCGCCCGGCCCTGCGCCCGCCACGCCCACCGCGCCCGGCGTTGAGCCGCTCATGCCGGAACCGGCGTTGACCCTCTCTGACCAAGAGCAAGCCCGCGTGGCGCGCGCCGAGCGCCGCGCCGCGGCCAATGCCGCCGCCCAGGAGGCGCTGCCCCCTGCCGAACGGCAGGTCGGCGAAGCGCGCGCGGCCGTCACCGAGCCGGATGTGGAGACCCACGGACGCGCCGAGGCTTCCTTGACCCAAGCGCTGGTCGCCCGCGCCGAGCCAAGCCCGGAGATCGAGCAGCTCTGTGAGGACATCCGCCGGGTGATCCGCGAGAAGCGCCCGCCCGACGAGGAATCGCTGGTCGAGGCCGACCCGTCGGCCATGGCCCAGGAGGCGGGCCAGCAGCTCAACGCCTCGGTAGAGGGGGACGCGCAGCGGGTGAAGGGGAGCTATGACCCGCTCCAAGAACCGCCGCCTGGGGAGAAGGTTCAGGAGGGCGACGAGCTGGCCGGCCAGCCGGAAGCCGAGGCCGCGCCCAATATCGCCGCCGAGTCTGCCGTCCCAGACCCCGCGCCCGCAGAGGAAGTCAGCCTCGACGCCGATGTGGCCGCCAGCCAGGCCCGGCTGGACGAGGCAGGCATGAGCAGCGAGCCGGCCAAGTTGATCCAGAGCGGGCCGGTGGCCGAGGCCCGCGCCGCCCAGGGTGAGCTGGAGCAGACCGCGGCCAGCGAACCCGCCGAGGCGCTGGCCGCCCAGCAGGCCGCGTTGGCGAGCGCCGGCCAAGAGATGGCTGCGCTCCAGCAGCAGGCATTGGCCGCGCTGGCCGCCTCGCGCCGCCGCGCCGTGCGTGATGTGGACGACCGCCAGCACAAGATGGTGGGCAGCGAGGAGCAGATGCGCGCCGCCGCCTCCACCCGCGCCCGCGCCATCTTCAGCGAGGCCCAGAGCCAGGTGGATGCCCAGCTTCGCGACCTGCCCCGCAAGGCGATGGACAAGTGGAAGGCCGGCGTTGCCCTGCTCTCCACCCAATTCGAGCAGCGACTCCACAAGGTAGAAGGGTGGATCGCGGAGCGCCATTCGGGCGGCTGGGGCACAGTGGTTCAAATTTGGGATGAAGTGACCGGCTATCCCGACTGGGTGAGCGAAGAGTATGACATCGCCGAGCGCGAGTTTGGCGACGGCGTCTGCAAGCTGATTCGCGAGATTTCCGCCGATGTCAACACCGTCATCGCTGCCTGCGAAGGGATCATCGCCGCCGCCAATGAGCAGATCGCGGCCATCTTTGCTGCGCTGCCGGAAAACCTGCAAACTTGGGCCGCCCAGGAACAGGCCGGGTTCCAGGAACAGCTTCAAGGACTCAGCCGCCGTGTCGCCAAGACCCAGGCCGATTTCACCCGTGACCTGGCCCAACAAGCCGCCCAGACCGTCCAGGATGCCCGCGCCCGGATCCATGCCCTACGCCAGAAGGCCAAGGGGCTGCTGGGCCGCATCGCCGACGCCATCCAGCGTTTTGTCGACGACCCGGTCAAGTTTATCATCGAGGGCCTTTTAGATCTGGTCGGCATCTCACCGGCTTCCTTCTGGGCGTTGGTCAACCGCATTCGCTCGGTCATCAGCGAGATCGCCGACGACCCTGCCGGCTTCATCAATAACCTGGTGGCTGCGCTCAAGGCCGGTTTCGAGCGCTTCTTTGAAAACTTCCCCAAGCACCTGGTCCGGGGGCTGTTCGACTGGCTCTTCTCCAGCCTGGGCAGTGTGGGCGTCTCGCTGCCGGCTGACTTCTCGCCCAAGAGCCTGATTACCTTCTTCCTGGAGCTGATGGGCATCACCTGGCCGCGCATCCGGGCGCTGCTGGCGAAGCATATCGGCGAGCAGAACGTCGCCTGGATCGAGCAGGCGTGGGGGCTGCTCAGTGAGTTGATCCAGCAGGGGCCGCTGGGCATCTTTGAGATGATCAAGGATGCCTTGAACCCCAGCGCCATCCTTGACATGATCGTTGAGACCGCGACCGAGATGCTCCAATCGGCGCTGATCAAGCAGGTTGCAGTGCGGGTGCTGGCGCTGCTCAACCCGGTCGGCGCGATTGTCCAGGCCATCGAGCTGATCTATAAAGTGTTGAAGTGGGTCTTTGAGAACGCGGCGCGCATCTTCACCCTGATCGAGGCCATCGTCGGCGGCATTGCCGATATCCTGGCCGGCAATATCGGCGGG